>NZ_JAUBRJ010000024.1:0-101294 GCF_036701805.1 Microcoleus sp. N3A4 | reverse complement strand
TTGCGTCCCAGACGCGAGCTTTGAGCGGTGCTTTCTGTCGTTTCAGTTTTCTTCTCCTCACAATAAAACTACCCTGCCCAGACGCTTGAGGGCCGGGGCCCAACTACGTCCGCGAATCTTTCGCTCGAACCGCTATATCAGAGGATTTACTACTTTTGCAGTTGACCAATCAAATCTAATGCTTTTTGAGCATCATCGTTCATTCCTTGAGCTCTAAATAAACGAGCAGCTTGTTGCAAATCTGCGATCGCCCCTTGTCTATCTCCCATTCTCACTAAAGTAATTCCTCGATTAGCAAAAGCCTTTGCATAACTGGGATTGAGTTGAATTGCTTGAGTGTAATCAGCTAAGGCAGAGCGATCGTTATTGATGCGAAACAGCGCTAATCCTCTGTTAAAATAAGTGTTAGCCCGACCCGGATTAATTTGCAGCGCTTGATTGAAATCGTCGATCGCCCCTTTTTGATCGCCCAAGTCCGAAAGTGCTAATCCTCGGTTGTTGTAAGCCGCTGCAAAGTTTCTATCCAAGCGGATGACTTGAGTATAATCTGCGATCGCCCCCGGTTTATCTCCCATTGCCGACAAAACCAGCCCCCGATTGTAGTAAGCGTCAACATAACCGGCATTTAGGGCGATCGCCTTGCTATAATCAGCGATACTCTTGGGCATTTGTCTCAAATCGAAATAAGCGAGGGCTCGATAGAAATAAGCTTCAGAATAATCTGATTGAGTTTGAATCGCTTGGTTAAAATCGGCAACAGCCCCTGACAAATCTCCCCGATCAAACCGAGTTAAACCTCGAACGTAATAAGTCTTAGCATCTTGCGGATTGTTCAGTTTCAGAGGTACATTAGCGGCGGTTGAAGTATTCACCAAAATAGCCGATCGATTTAAACCAGCTTCCGACAGTTTAGCTATAAAATCATTAATGGGAATAGCTGCATTAAAGCCTGTGTTAGTATCGGATAAACCTGTGATAACTTTTCTGTCCGTATCTGTTACATAATCATAATCGCGATCGCCCCATCCATGAACCCCAACTACGCGCCCTTCTCTATCAAATACAGGCCCTCCACTCATTCCTGCTTTAGTTACAGCAGTATAACGCAAGTTATAACCGAGAGTCTGATGCAAGGGACGGCTGGTAATAAAGCCTGTTGAAAACTCAAAAATGCGATTGGGCCCGTATCTTTTTTGAGCTTTATTACCTGGATAGCCAGCTACAAAAATTTCTGTACTGATTACCGCTTGTTCGGAATCACCTAAAGTCACAACAGGATAAGATTCTGCACTGTTAAATGTTACGACTGCTATATCCGGGTCATTGTCACTTTTTCGCAATAGTACACTACGGGTTACTTGATATTCTTTTTTCGTATTAGTGCGAATCTTATAGGTATCCTTAGTATCAGCAACAACGTGGTTAGATGTCAAAACGGTGTAAACAGTGCCTTGTTTAGCAATAATAAATCCAGTCCCGCTACCGCTTTTTTCTCCATTGATTTGAACGGTGACAGATTCAGCTATTTTTGCAATTTCTGGCGAAGATATAGCGAAAATCGGTGCAGGCGCCAAAACGACTATTCCTGCTACCGTTACCGTTCCTGCTAGGATGCTGGCGAGGGAATCAAAGCGCGAATAATCCCTATTCATAGGTGATTGCTGAAGAGTAAGATTTTTTATACTCCGAATAGTATAGATTAAAATAAATTTTATGAAAACCAGAAACGCTGGATGTTTCCCGATAATTTCGATTTTTATGACATTTCGTACATTTCGTATATTTCCGCCATTGCCGGCATTACTATGCCATATTTTATTTGTATATCTTTTAGGTTAACCAGCTCGTACTGCATCCCGAAACACTTTCAAAGCTTCTTTTTCTTCAGACATTTGCAGGCATCTCCCCAGCAATTCTAGATCCAAATCCGGCAACAGCATACTCCGAAAAACGCGATCGTAACCCTCCGAGTTCAGTTGGTAAATCCAAAATACACCGTCTTCCCAAAACCAAACTTCCGCTACGTTAAATCGGCGGTAGTATTCCAGTTTGTTGATAGTTCCGCTAGTGAAAATAACTTCGATCGCCAAATCGGGTGTTTCTCGCTGCCGTCTGTCTTCGCCAAAGTAGTAAGATAAATCTGGTTCCTTGCTGCTGCCTTTTGTTTCCCCTTGGAGTGTAGCGCTGCCCGTCGGTCTAAAACTAATATCTCTTTCTAAGAAAAACTGACCTAGCAGCAATGCCAGCAGGCATTTAATGGTTTCATGTTCCGGCGAAAGTGTCATAATTTCCACATATCCGTCTAGGTAAGACAAGCGAACGCTGCGAGTATACTCTAGCAAGGAATCCAGAGCTTTGAACTGCTCCCAAGTCATTGATAGCGGCAAAATCAACCGCTGTTCTGGCAGCGCCGTTAATTTGGAGTGAGTGGCAATAGTCATATATACTTTTCCCCGGTTGGAGTTTCTTTTTCTAGATTAGCTTAAAAAGCAAAAAACTGTTTTAACAATTGAGAGATCGCACTTTTATACTTAAATATAACTCAGACACATAAATCTTTTGAAACGCTATTTTTACGGGTAAGGTGCGCTCATAAGCACCGTACAGAACTGTAGGGACACGGCACTGCCGTGTCCTCATAAGCACCGTACAGAACTGTAGGGACACGGCACTGCCGTGTCCTACGCAAAACAGCCGTATTCCTACTAGGAACTAGCCCGATCGCCAGTCTAATTCCCTACAAATAACTAAGCCAAAAACTGGAATTGAGAACCGTTAACTGCCAATGCAAACGGACTAGCTTGTTCAAATGCACCAGTAAGTTCAAAGCTGTTGGTGTTTAAAACTATCCCCAAAATTCGTCCGTCTCTTTGGTTGAAAATCACCATATCATTTACAATTCCGTCGTTGTCGTAAGCGATCAGATTGTCGTCAGTGAAGAGGAGGTCTAGTTCTGTTAAACCGTCAGTCAAACCGATGCGATCGCCCTCGTCAAAACTAAAATCTGTAATGACATCGGCTCCATTGACTCCAAATCCTTCATTGCTTCTGAGCACAAATATATCAGCACCGGAGCCTCCCGTGAGCACGTCAACTCCCCGATCGCCCGATAAGAAATCGTTGCCGTCATTGCCGTCTAAATCGTCGTCTCCTTGCCCTCCCCGCAGGATATCGCTCCCGAACCCTCCAAAGATAATGTCGTTTCCGGTGTCGCCCCTAACTACGTCGTTGCCCTCATTTCCATCCAGGCGATCGTTATCTTTCCCGCCATAAATTATGTCATTTCCGCCGCCACCGCCGATAACATCATTGCCGTTATTTCCTAACAGCCGTTCGTTGGAATCCGACGAACCTCCTATGGTATCGTTGCCGTCGAGTCCCCAAACTCCCCAGGGAAAAGACGACAAATTTCCATCCTCTACGTCAATTTCATCGGATGTAGCGAATCCCAAAAAACGCGGCCCCCCGCCCGCAAATACAGGAAATCCAGTCAGATCACCGATGAGATTGTTAATCGTTAAAGCCATAACTATGTCCTTTCACAAATGCTGTTAGCTGTATTATATATTTTAATTATTGGATTGCCAAATAGCAAGTTTATTTGGATGGCTTGCCAATTTTTATTTACTAGATTAGTGACTCGTCACCTGCTTGCCAATTACCAATTACCAATTATCAATTACCAATTCCCAATTCCCAATTCCCAGGGCTGTGCCTCATTCAACCCAAAGCTGCTATATATCTCGCCTCTGAGTCAAATAGCATGAGTTGCTGACACTATCCGCTACTGTCTACCGCTTATAATGGGTGTTACCCAGCAGGTGGTAAACACGTTAATATCACCTATAAGGTCGAGACAGAGAGGTTGTTTGTTAAGAAAAGTAAAAGTTTTTGGGCTGAGCGTCCGAGAAAACACCCAGTTTCCGATACCCACACACAAACTTTACAAACAGGATCTAAGTTCTTGACAAAGCCATAAATCGCCGATCGCTGACATTTTTTGGCAAAATCCACTGCTTTCAGGTGTTTTACTCATGTCTACTCCTAAATCGTCTTCCCATCAAAACAACAACTCCGTAAAATCACTTCCAGCAGCAGATATCGTCCCAACAGACCAAGACAGTAACAATCTGCCGAGCGAACCAAGTATAGAACAGCTACTGGAAGCTTTGGCGGGCCAAGTACCCAGCCAATCTGCTGAAATTGAAGGCTTGAAAACGTGGAAACAAGATTTAAAGCGACTGTTTCAATTTCTGGGCGATCGCCGCGTTTCAATCGCAGTAATGGAACCGGGAACTTTTGCCCTGCGTTACGCTAACGCGGCATTTTGTCGCTTGGCCGGTTGGGAGGGAACGTCCTTGGCAACTCAATCTACCAATGGTTGGTTTGCAGAAACCAGCATCACTCTGTTGGAAATGTTCGAGGATTGGGACGCGAAAACAGCAGAACAATTGTACCGCCGCCACCTTTTGCACTGGGTATTTAAGCAATATTATCAAATTGACCTCGACAGTTTGCGGGTGCTAGACGAACCTGTCACGGCGAGTGTAAAAAACCCCAAAGACCGAGAAGCCAGATTTATTGAATTTTGGCTCGGTTCGGAACAGTTGAAAATTACTCGAATTGACTCCAAAATAGATGAATTTGCGGATTTTTCTTTAAGATTAATGCCTGTTGCAGAACGGGAAGCTTGGCTGATGCAGCCGAATCAACTGGCAAATTTAACCGATCGATTGCAGTTGGATAATTACCGCGTAGAAGGTTTGCTGCTGCTAGAAGGTTTTGATGTCACCGTGCAGGAGCAAATTCGGCGCCTGACTCAGTTATTGATCGATCGAGATTCGATGCTGCGGCCGGACAAATTTGAGAAAATCGATCGGTGTTTGCGATCGCTCTTCAATGCTGACGGGACTTTGCTGCTGCGCCCCGACGGCGATCAGGTACAGCTATTAGTTGCAAAAGACGGCCAACATTTGCAGCCGATTCTTTATTCAATGCACTCCCTAGAAGCTTCTCACTTTTTGAAGGCCGCAGCAGCAAATCAAGTTTGGAACGTGCCAGACTTGCGGAGGGAGTGCGAAACCGAGTGCGATCGAACTTTGCGGAAAATGGGGACTCGATCGATGCTGCTGATACCGCTGGTAGTCAAATCTGTCACCCGCGAGGGGTGCGGGCTGCGGATTTTGGGCGTGGTGGGGCTGTTGTGCGATCGGCCCAACCACTTCAACGGCATTGACGCTCAACACGCCCAAGAACTCATTCCCGCCTTCATTGCAGGTCTGCGGCAAGCCATCCAAGAGCGGTTTACCCACATTCACAACATCCACCCCGCAGTCGAGTGGCGGTTCGCCCAAGAAGCAGAAAGGCGAAGTTGGGGACTGCCCCCAGAAACAATCCTATTTGGTGACGTTTATCCGCTGTACGGAATTTCCGACATTCGCGGTTCTAGCGACGAAAGAAACCGAGCCATTCAAACTGATTTGCTCGAACAATTCCGCTTAGGTTTAGCCATAGCTGATGCCGTTTGCCAAACACAAACTACCCACCTCGGCGAGCAACTGCGGCTCGACTTGCTCGACTACATCGAGCATTTAAAAGAAAAAGTAACAGTCGATATGGAAGTGCGAGCAGCCGAGTATTTAAACGAGCGTTTAGAAGTATATTTTGACTACTTTGTACAGTGCGGACCCACGGTTCTGGGAGCGGTTGAAGCTTATCGATCCGCCTGCGACAACGAACACAATTGCGTTTATAGCGATCGCACCCGCTACGACCAAATGCTGAACCTAATCAGCACCAAACTCCAAGAAACCTGGGCCCGCTGGCAAGAAAAAATGCAGCAAATTCTTCCCCACTATTGCGACATCGAATGCACCGACGGCATCGATCACATGATTTATGTAGGAAAATCGATCGACCCCAAATTCAGCCCGTTTCACCTGCACAGTTTGCGGTACGAACAACTGCGAGCAATTTGCGACTGCGGCCGCACAGTTTTTCGCCTGCAAGCCGAGTCTCAAATTAACATGGAACTCGCACATTTAGTCTTAGTGCAGAATACTACGATCGACATTTTTCACAACGAAAACACCGAAAAAATGTTTGATGTCAAAGGCACTCGCGACATCCGCTACGAACTCGTCAAAAAGCGGATCGAAAAAGCCGTTGACAAAGACGCACAAGAGCGAATTACCCAGTCAGGAATGCTGACAATCGTTTATTCAACCGAGGACGAGTGGGAAGAGTACCAGCAATACTTGCGCTACTTGTCTCGCGAAGGTTGGGTTGAGCCAAAAGTTCAGACCGGCATGGTAGAATCGCTGCAAGGAGTCAGCGGTTTAAAATTCGCCCGCGTCCGCATTTTACCGGAACCAGAATCAATTATTCATGTCAGTGAAGTTACGGTAGTAAACGATTGAAAATCAGCCTTGAAAATTTCTTTAAGTTGGGAGTTCCACGTTGACTTGCAACGCGCAACTCCCAACTTAAAGCTCCCATATTTGGTGTATTTTACTTGTGATGCGATTTAAAAATACACGCTCTGGATCGCACAAAGCCCAGGTAACTTAATGTTATAATAATGAGAATTAGCTCCTGTTAATTTTTAAAGTAACTTATGTTAACTTTCTCTGAATACCGCATCGACTCTATTCTGCACGAAGGCGTCGAAACAATTATCTATCGCGGACAGACACCAACTCATCGGCCCCCAACAATTCTTAAATTCCTGAAAGCCGAATATCCGACACTCGAAGCCATTACCCGCCTCAAACACGAATATCAAATCCGCAAAAATTTAGACAGCGAACAAATCGTCAAAACCATCAGTCTCGAAACATTTGACCACCGATTAGGAATCGTGTTAGAAGACTTTGGCGGGGAATCTCTCGGACAACTGCTGGAAAGAGAAACCTTGAGCCTGCAAGCAAATTTAAACATCGCCGTCCAAATCGTCAAAGCCTTAGAATACCTGCATCAAAATCAGATTATTCACAAAGACATCAAACCCAGCAATATCATAATTAACTCGCAAACAAAACAAGTAAAAATCACCGACTTCGGCATTGCCACAAAACTGAACAAAGAAAACCCGCAATTTAACAATCCCAACTCCGTCGAAGGCACATTAGCTTATATGTCTCCCGAACAAACCGGGAGAATGAACCGCACCCTCGACTACCGCACAGACTTTTATTCTCTCGGAATTACCTTGTATGAAATGCTGACAGGTAAACTGCCTTTCGCCAGCAGTGACCCCTTAGAAATAGTTTACAGCCACATCGCCAGACAACCAATTTCACCGCATCAGTTGAATTCACAAGTCCCCGCCGCAATCTCAGAGATAGTGATGAAATTGATGGCAAAAAATGCCGAAGATAGATATCAAAGTGCAGCCGGGTTGTTAGCAGATTTAGAAATTTGTTTGCATCAGTTAGAAACGACTGGCAAAGTTTCCGATTTTACCCCCGGACGCTTAGATATTCTCAGTCAGTTATTAATTCCCCAGAAATTGTACGGTCGGGAAAATCAAGTCAACCAACTATTAGCAGCATTTGAACGAGTAGGCGGGGGTTTAACTAACAATTCCTTAGAAAAATTAACAACTTTTCTTGAAAAGTTGCCCCCATCCGGCACAAATGAACTGATGCTAGTATCAGGTTATTCTGGTATCGGTAAATCAGCAGTAATTAATGAAGTCAGCAAACCAATTACTCGCTCAAAAGGTTACTTCATTAGCGGCAAATTTGACCAATTTAAACGAAATATTCCTTACGCATCATTGATTCAAGCATTTAACTCGCTACTGCGCCAGTTGCTAACAGAAAGCGCTGCTTCTATAGAAACATGGCGCACTAAAATTTTAACAGCTTTAGGAACAAACGGTAAAGTAATTGCCGATGTAATTCCTGAACTTGAATTAATCGTTGGCAAACAGCCAGAAGTCTCAGAAATCGGCCCTGTAGAATCGCAAAATCGCTTCAATCGAGTATTCAAAGAATTTATTCGCGTTTTCGCGCAAAAAGAACACCCGCTAGTGATTTTTTTAGACGATTTGCAGTGGGCAGATTCAGCAACATTAAAGTTAATGCAAATACTGATAACTGACCCTGACCAGCAATATTTGTTGCTAATCGGTGCTTATCGAGATAACGAAGTTAGTCCCACTCATCCTTTAATTCAAACTCTAGAAGAGATTGAAAAGACGGGTACGGTTGTCAACAATATCGTGCTGCAACCGCTGGAGTTAGAAAATGTGATTGAATTAATCGCTGAAACACTTAACAGTCCCATAGAAAAAGTAAAGAATCTAGCAGAGTTAATCTGCAATAAAACTGGCGGAAATCCTTTTTTCTTGACGCAACTACTCCAAGCACTTTATCAAGAAAATCTTTTAAAATATGACTTTAGTCCCATGATATCTCCCGTTACCAATGAAGAATGTAAAGGGGGCTGGAATTGGAGTATCGATGAAATTCAAGCCATTGGAATTACCGATAAAAGTGTGGTGGAACTGGTAGCCAGCCGCATTGAAAAACTCCCCGCAGCCACGCAACAAATGTTGAAATTAGCAGCTTGTGTGGGGGATAAATTTGCTCTAGATGTGCTGTCACTTGTCAGAGAAGAGTCAGCTAATACTACAGCAACTGAACTTTATTCAGCTTTGCAAGCAGGGTTGATTCTGCCCTTGAGCGATGCTTATCGGATTCCTTTAGTTTTCGATCGAGCCGAATCAATTAATCTCAAATTAGATACTTCGCGGGTTAGTTACAAATTTTTGCACGATCGCGTCCAGCAAGCCGCATATTCCCTAATTCCCGAAGATAAAAAGCAATTCACCCATTTAAAAATCGGTCAATTACTGTTACAGAATACTCCACCCGAAAAGCTCGAAGAAAACATCTTTGATATTGTCAATCAGTTGAATGTCGGAATTGACACGATTAGCCAGCCAGTCGAAAAGATTGATTTAGCAAGATTAAATTTAACGGCTGGACGCAAGGCAAAAGCCGCGAGTGCTTATGAAGCTGCTGTTAGGTATTTGCGGGTTGCTATGGAATTATTGCCAGCGGATTGTTGGCAAAGTCAGTATGACTTAACATTAGCAATTTACGAGTCAACAGCCGAAGCTGAATACTTAAATATCAACTATGAAAATTCAAAAAAACTGGTCGATATCGTACTGGAAAAAGCTAAAAATTTACTGGAAAAAATGAATGTTTATCAACTTCAAATCCAGTCTTACAATGCTCAAATTCGACTGGTAGAAGCACTAAATACAGGACTGGAAGTGCTGAAACTGTTAGGCATTTCTTTTCCTCAAAATCCCAACGCGCTAAATATTGTGGCGGGACTGATGAAGACAAAACTGAGCTTGGGGTTGAAACGAATTGAGGATTTAGCTAACTTGCCAGAAATGACAGATCCCAATCAACAAGCAGCCATGCGGATTTTATCAGGGATTATCAGCACTGCTGTTCAGGGAAAACCCCGCCTTGTACCATTGCTGGCATTTAAGATGGTCAACCTGTGCATTAAACATGGCAATTCGCCTTATGCAAGTATTGCCTACCTTTATTATGGCGTAGTTATGTGCCGGCTAGGGGACATTAGTTTGGCATACCAATGCGGTCAATTGGCCATTAGGATGTTAGACAAATCTCCATCCCGTTCAATGAAAAGTAGAGTTTATACACTCTTGGGTTGTTTTATTCTACACTGGAAAACCGAGCTTAACTCAGGATTAAGCGTTCTCAAGGAAGGTTTTCAAACTGGGATGGAAACAGGAGAATTGGAGTATGCGAGTTATTGTATAGGTCAATATTGCTTCAAAAAAATGTCGATAGGAGAGCCTCTTGATTTGGTGGATCAGGAGACTGGTAAATATATGAAAATAATGCAGCAATCTCAACTAGAAATGGCTGTACAGTATCTAAGTATAGGCAGGCAGACAACCCTCAATTTGCTCGGTCAAGCTGTCGAACCCTGCCATTTAATTGGTGATAAATTTAATGAAGTCAAAACGCTCCCCGTTTTAATAGAATCTAAAAACTTTTTTTTAGTGAGTTTGGTTTATCATGCCAAAACTCAACTTAATTTTATCTTCAGAAACTACGCGGAAGCCTTAGAAAATTCAAGGTTATTTGAGAAATATGAAGAAGCCGTAGCCGGATTTTATGTAGTTTCTCTGAATAATTTTTACTCTTCTATAAGTCTTCTCGCTTTGTATCCCCAAGCTGAGAAAGGGGAGCAAAAGCAATATCTGAATAAAGTGTTGCGAAACCAAAAGAAGATGAAAAAATGGGCAGTTGATGCTCCGATGAATTATCAACACAAATACGACTTAGTAGCAGCCGAGAAAGCGCGAGTGTTGGGGAAAAATACCGAAGCAATGGATTTGTACGATCGCGCAATTGATGGAGCCGCCAAAAACGGTTACATTCAAGAGGAAGCATTAGCCTATGAATTAGCCGGAGAATTTTATCAAGCTTTGGGTAAAGAGATAGTTTCTCAAGCATATCTGACTAAAGCCTATTATGGATATATCCATTGGGGAGCCATAGCTAAAGTTAAACACTTAGAATCAACACATCTTTTCTTAGCAGCACAGACCCGCACAATTCACACCCCAACCCTCAATGTCACCCGCACTACCACTGGAAATACTACCAGTAGTAGTTTAGGCGATTTCTTAGACTTAGCTACTTTTATTAAGTCGGCGCAAGCCATTAACGGTGAAATTGTTCTAGAAAAATTGTTGACCCAATTAATCAAAATTATTTTAGAAAATGCGGCGGCTCAAAAAGTAGTGCTGCTGCTGCTGAAAAACGATATCCTCTGCATAGAAGCTACTGGCACTCATGCGGAGGATAAAGTGACACTTTTACCCTCTATTCCCGTAGAAATTCGTCAAGATGTTCCCCTGTCTGTGATTAATTACGTACACCGCAGTCAAAAGCATCTGGTTTTAGACAATGCGACTGTCGTCGAACCTTTTAAGGTGGACACCTACATTCAGAAATATCAACCCAAATCAATTCTCTGTTTGCCGATGATTTATCAATCTCAGCGGCGGGGAATAATTTATTTAGAAAATGCTTTGACAGTAGGAGCTTTTACAGCAGAGAGAGTAGAAGTCTTCAAAGTGTTAATTTCTCAAGTTGCTATTGCCGTAGAAAATGCTGGTTTGTACGCGCGGGAGCAAGAGAAATCTCAACAGTTAGAAAAATCTTTCAATGAACTGCAACAGGCGCAACTGCAACTGATTCAAAGCGAAAAAATGTCTGCTCTGGGCAATTTGATTGCAGGGGTTGCTCACGAAATTAACAATCCGCTCGGTTTTATTGCGGGCAATCTTGAAGCTGCTGCTGAGGCCAGCTTAGATTTGATTGATTACTTGCAACTTTACCAAGAAAAATTTCCTAATCCTGGAGATGAATTAGATGATAAAGCATCGGAGATTGATTTAGAATATTTGGTGGAAGATTTGCCAAAAATGCTTTTATCTATGAAATCAGGTACAGAGCGCATCCGCAATATTAGCACGTCTTTACGGACTTTTTCCCGCGCTGACAGTGCGAATAAAGTGTCAGCAAATATTCATGAGGGCATCGACAGCACTTTGATGATTTTACAGTATCGCCTGAAAGCTACAGATACTCGCCCCGCAATTAAAATCATCAAAGAATACGGAGATATCCCGCCAGTTAAATGTTATTTTGGGCAACTGAATCAGGTATTTATGAATTTGTTGGCAAATGCGATCGACTGTTTTGAGGAATCCAATCAGGGCAGCACTTACGCTGAAATTCAAGCTTTACCGAATACGATCGCCATTATTACTCATGTCTCCGAGGATAACAACAGTGTGGTGATTAAAATCAAAGATAACGGTGAAGGGATGTCATCGGAGGTCAAATCTCAAATATTTGACCATTTATTTACTACCAAAGGAGTAGGAAAAGGTACGGGTTTGGGGTTGTCTATCAGCAGGCAAATTGTGGAAGAAACCCACGGCGGTAAACTGAGTTGCGAATCGGTGCTGGGAGAAGGTTCGGAATTTGCGATCGCACTTCCCTTGAATTAAGATTATGGAACTATGGCGTGTTTTAAAACCCGGAGATCCCCCCTAACCCCCCTTAATAAGCAGGGGACAAAAGCAGGCTCAAAGTCAACCCCTACTCCCCTTTTTAAGGGGGATGCGAGGGGGATCGAGACTCGGCTAAAAACGGTAGAACACATATATGAAAATTTGTCAATGCCTAATTATCTCTTAAAAAGTCCGCTGTTCACAGTCTACATTCGGCAGTATGCAGTTACATTGTTAGCTAAATCATGTAATAACTGTATTGGATAGGAGTTTTTCGAGTGAACGCTGCCGAACAAGCCAAAAATATAGAACTTACGAGCAAAATTGCTGCGGTTGTTAATTTATTCAAGTCCGAATTCCCGGATGCAAAAGTCGATTTGAAACCTTGGATGAATGACGAGGATACCAGAGAACTTGTCGATCCAGATTCGATCGACATTGGGTTCCATTTCCCCGGTAGAAGTCGTTTGCTGCAAAGCCGCAGCATCTTGATTCAAATCCGATTTTACCAAGATCCGGTGGAAGGATATCGGCGGGCGATCGGGGTTGAGGCGGCCGGTTACGATCATACTGGTCAGCAGTGGCGCTTTTCCACTGTGGAAAATTGGAGTTTTCTCGGTCAAACCGAACCCGCTGCGGAGTCAGCCCAAAAGCTCAAAGACTTTTGCCGCGAGATATTCGGTTTGTTTAATCATTAGAAATGATATTCACTCGGCGATTGAAATCGCGGGGTTTACGGGCACAAAAACTTTCGTCCCAGCAGAGGAGGACTAAGAAATAACCGGGAAATTTAAGCCAGATTTGGTATTAGTCCCGATTGTCGCAATTGTCGATCGACCTACAGCCAACTGCATAAACAGATTTGTAACTTGTCGATCGCTTGCCAAACAAAGTATAGCGGTTGTCGCGGACTTGTTCGTACACGCGATCGCCCATCCACTTCATCCCCGGCATTGCCCGATAAGCAGCCACAAATACCTCGCCAGCAGGCAATATCCGGCCGATTTCTTCCGCCGCGTCGCTGCCTTGCCAGCGCCGTTCGGGATTGTCGCCATCTATCAAAATCATCCCCATTTCGCAGTCACCAGAAGTTATCCCAAAGCGCTTTAATTCCTCTAAATCTTGCATCGAAATATACTCAAAATTTTGGCCTTTATCTAAATTTTCTAGTAACTGCACCAAGGTAACGCATAGATTGCAATTGCCGTCGTAAATTACGTTATATTTCATGGTTGTGGGGAATGGGGAATGGGGAATTGGGCATTGGGCATTGGGAATGGGTAATTGGTAGTAAATAACTACTGACTACTGACTACTGACTGCTGACTGCTGACTGCTGACTGCTGACTGCTGACTGCTGACTACTGACTGCTGACTACAGGAATCTCGATCGCAAATTCCGTACCTTGACCCGGTGCGGAATGGCATTTAAGCTGCCCGCCGTGTTTTTCAACCACAATTTGATAGCTGATAGACAGCCCCAAACCAGTACCTTTACCCGGTTCTTTCGTAGTAAAAAACGGATCGAACAACCTTTCGTGAACATCTATCGGAATCCCCGGCCCGTTGTCAGCAATCCGAATCACAATATGAGAAGGATGCCGCCTCGAAACATCAGAAATAGCATGAGATCCCTGCATCAAAGCATCCTGTTCGTACTTTACATCCGTACAAATCCGCAGCGTCGGCGAAGGACAATAAGGAATCGGCGCCATTTCCCCCTCGGCCCACTGTCCGGTTTCCATTGCCTCTTCCAAAGCATCAATTGCATTGCCGATAATATTCATAAAAACCTGATTCAACTGTCCCGCATAACACTGTACGCGGGGCAAATTTCCGAACTCCTTGAGCAGCGTAATTTTCGGATGTCCTGCCGTTTCTTTTAACCTATGCTGCAAAATCAACAAAGTGCTTTCAATCCCTTCGTGAATATCAACCTGTTTTTGTTCTGCTTCATCCAAGCGCGAGAAATTCTTCAGCGACAGCACGATCTGGCGAATTCGCTCAGCTCCCATTTTCATGGAATTTAACAGCTTCGGCAAATCTGCGAGCATAAAATTCAAATCTATCTCTTCTATCTCTCGTTGAATTTCCGGTGTGGGGTGCGGGTATTCCTGCTGGTAAAGTTGCAGCATTTTTAGCAAGTCTTTAAAGTAATCGTTAGCGTGCATGACGTTGCCGTAAATAAAGCTAACTGGATTGTTAATTTCGTGAGCAACGCCAGCGACTAATTGCCCCAAACTTACCATTTTTTCATTTTGAACCATCATGCTTTGAGTTTTATGCACGTCCCGCAGGGCTTTTGCCAATTCTTGATTCTTACTCCTCAATTGACTTTCGGAAAGCTGCACCGCTTCTTCGGCGCGTTTGCGCTTGGTAATATCTTTGCGAATTGCTACATATTGATGGGGTTCTCCGCTGGTATTTAAGCAAGGTACAATCGTAGTATCCAACCAGAATAATGTGCCGTCTTTAGCTTGATTTTTCATTTCTCCCCGCCAAACCTTTCCCTGGCGGATGGTTGACCAAAGCTTCTTGAAAAAATCTGCTGGGTGATAGCCAGAATTTACAAGTCTGTGGGTTTTGCCGATCAGTTCTTCTCGGGAATATTTAAATTGTTCGCAAAATTGATCGTTGACATAGGTAATTGCTCCGAATTCGTCGGTATTCGAGACAATTGCCGATTGATCCAAAGCAAATTTTTCAAATTCCAACTCTTTGAGAGTTTGGCGCAATTCTGCTTCGGCTTGTTTGCGATCGCTAATATCAGTAATCATCCGCAAAACCCCGGAAAAATTGCCCTCACCGTCGAACATCGGCGTCGCCGACACGATCGCCCACAAGTGAGATCCGTCTTTGCGAGTAAACTTAAAATCGTGGCGTTCGCGAATGCCTTCCCGCCTGCGCTGGACATAACTTTCAGCTATTTCCCTAGATTCGCAGTCGATAAACTCAAATAGCGATCGCCCCAGCATTTCCTCCACAGTATAACCCAGCATTTCGGCCATCCGAGAGTTAGCAAAAGTCGTGATACTTTCGCTGTCAAACATCCAAACGCCCTCCGAAGCCGTCTCGACAATGCAGCGGTAATAACTCTCGCTCTTCCTGAGCACTTCCTCTGTCTGTTTGCGATCGCTAATATCAGTGTGCACCGCTATAAAACCTTCGAGTTCCCCCGTTTCTTGATAAATTGGGGCGATCGAAAGCGCCACCCAATAACCCTTTCCCTCCTTGCTGTAATTGTAAATTTCCTGATTAAACGGCACACCGGCAGCCAAAGCCGATCGCAGTTGAGCAATAGCTAGCGGGTCTGTTTGAGGGCCTTGCAATACATCACCCGGTTTTTTTCCCTGCATTTCTGCCAGCACGTAACCGCTAATCCGAGTAAATCCTTCATTCACCCATTCAATGCAGCCTTGAGCATCAGTAATAATCACACCATTTTGGGTTTTTTGAGCCACAATGGCCAAGCGCGACAATTCTGTTTCAGTTTTTTTGCTTTCCGTAATATCTTCAGCAATACCCAGAATGTACTTAGGCGCGCCCGAATCGTCAAACAAAGGAACTTTTTTCGCGTGCAAAATCCGCTTTCCCCGGTGCGGAAGTTCGATAGTTTGTTCGGGCAAATCGACGCCTTTTCTCGTTGCAAGGACTTCTAAATCTTGTGCTTGCAAGTAATTAGCCTGCTCTGACTCCAACAAGTCAGCAGCATTGTTGAAGAGCACTTCATCGCTGGAATAGCCAAACAATTCCTCGCTAGCAGTATTCCAATAAATAAATTTTTGTTCTACAGCATCTTTAATAAAGACGCTAATCGGCAGATTTTGCAGTACCGCATTCAGAAAATCTTGAGTGTTTCGCAAGTTTTCCTCAGCTCGTTTTCGCTCCGTAATATCCAATATCACTCCGTCGAGATAAACAACCCGAGACAGAGAATTTGCGATCGGCGAAACCGGCGAAACCCGTGCTGCCAAAAATCCCTCTATTTCCCCTTCTCTCTCTTGTTTTCCTCTAGCCTCCTGGGCCTCGCAGCCAACAGCTTGACCTTTTTCGCAAACCCAGCTAATTTCGCCGTCAGCCCGGACAATCCGATATTCAAGGATGTACGGAGTTCTAGTTGCTACACTTTTTTTGACAGTAGCATCCACATTTTTACGGTCTTGAGGATGGATAATGCTGGCAAAAGAACGGACGCGATCGTTGATAAAATCAGAAGATGGATAGCCTGATATTTCTTGAACGGCATCGCTCAAAAACCCCATTGTCCGTGTTAATTCGCCGTCGCCAGTACAGTCGCAGGTACAGTGGTAGACAGCACCGGGAATATTAGCTACTAAATTTTTATATTTTTCTTCGCTGCTTAACAAAGATGAGCTGTCTTCGTTATTGCGATCGCCGTTCTTATATTTAGAAGAATTCGAGGAAATTTGCATGAGTTTTTTCACTTGAGAGTGCGGGGCAAGTGTTAGAGTAGATGACCCTATAAAAAGTGAATTTAATTTGCGAAATAATTCGTTACCAACTAATATAGTACAAAATTACTTCTGCGAACATTCAGAAAATTTGAGGCCGGGTAATAGGTAAAGCTAATCAAGGCTAGAGATAGAGAAAACAGTTCGGAAACGCATTGTCTAACGGATTTAACGGATGGATGTTGAGGTTCGAGGGAAACAGGGAAGATTTTTCCACTCCCCCACTCTCCCCCATCCCCCACTCCCCCACTCCCCCACTCTCCCACTCCCACTCCCCCACTCTCGTTACAATAAGATAACTTGCCTTGCTACCGATCGCCCCTCAAACAAAACATCATGACTCAACAACAACCCCGGATTTGCATTCTCGGCGGAGGCTTCGGCGGACTCTACACAGCCCTGCGCTTGAGTCAGTTACCCTTCTCCAAAACCGAAAAACCCGAAATTGTTCTCGTTGACCGCCGCGATCGATTTTTGTTCGTTCCCCTGCTGTACGAACTCCTGACAGGCGAACTCCAAACCTGGGAAATTGCCCCGCCGTTTGCCGAACTCTTGCAAAACACAGGCGTGCGCTTTTGTCAAGGTACTGTCTCCGGTATCGACTTGGAGGAAAAGCGAGTGCAGTTGCACGACGGGCCAGAAATTCCGTGCGATCGACTCGTGTTAGCTTTAGGCGGCGAAACCCCTCTAGATACCGTCAAAGGTGCTGTTGAATACGCTTACTCATTTCGCACCCTCGACGACGCCTACCGCTTAGAAGAAAGACTGCGGTTTTTAGAAGCCAGCAACACCGACAAAATTCGGATTGCGATCGTCGGCGCCGGTTATTCGGGAGTAGAATTAGCTTGTAAATTAGCCGATCGACTCGGAGACAAAGGTCGCGTGCGGTTAGTCGAGCAAAGCGACAGGATTCTGCAGACATCGCCGGAGTTCAACCGCGAAGCCGCAAGCAAAGCTTTAGAAAAACGGAAAGTGTGGATCGACTTAGAAACAACTGTAGAGGCGATCGAAGCGGACACAATATCCTTACTTTACAAAGGACAATTAGATGTTCTCCCCGTAGACATAGTATTGTGGACAGTAGGAACTCAAGTTAGTCAAGCAGTGCGATCGCTACCCCTCAAACAAAACCGCCGCGGTCAATTAACAGTCAATCCGACAATGCAAATTATCGACCATCCAGACATATTTGCCTTGGGAGACTTAGCAGAATGTCACGATGCAACTGGTCAAAAAGTCCCCGCAACAGCCCAAACAGCCTTCCAGCAAGCTGACTACACCGCCTGGAACATTTGGGCATCCCTCACCGGCCGCCCATTACTTCCTTTCCGCTATCAGCCGCTAGGAGAAATGATGACATTAGGAATTGACAACGCCACCCTCGCCGGTTTAGGAATTAAACTCGACGGACAACTAGCCCACATTGCTCGCCGCCTAGCCTATCTCTATCGGATGCCCACATTTGACCATCAACTAAAAGTTGGTTTCAATTGGATTAGCAAGCCGATTCAAGAGTTGCTGAAAAACTAATAGTTAACTGTTGACCGTTGACTGTCGATCGTAGGACTTAAGCCTCAGTCATATGAGCTCCGATCAATTACCACGATCGAGAAAGTTTGTAGTGAGGACTTTAGTCCTCAGCATTAGTAGGTTGGGTAGAGCGAAGCGAAACCCAACTCCCAACGTTGTAGTAGGTTTGGTCGCAAGCGAGAGCGAAACTCAACTCTCTCGCGAGTCACTTTCGTTGGGTTTCGTTCCTCAACCCAACCTACTAATTTTATATTTTTTTGAGATACATCCAGGACTGTAGATAATAGAATATGAGGCAGAATAAAAAATGCAAAATTATACATTTAAAAAGCCAAAAACCGAACTTCCCCCCCTAATCGAGCGAGAAATTCTGTTCGGAAATCCCGAAAAAACCCGCCCCCAACTTTCACCCGACGGCAAGTATCTCGCCTACATTGCACCCGACGAAAACAACGTCTTGCAAGTGCGACTCCGTACCGTCGGTCAAGCAGACGATCGCCAACTGACAGCCGATAAAAAACGCGGCATCCGCATCTTTTTCTGGACTTACAGCGGCGAAGAGTTAATTTACCTCCAAGATGCTGAGGGTGATGAAAACTGGCATTTATATTTAGTAAATATCCAGTCAAATCTGGTTCGCGACTTGACACCATTTCAAGGCGTTCAAGCTCAGCCGATCGCCTTTGACCGCAACTTCCCCAATGAAATATTAGTGGGAATGAACATCCGCGATCGCAGCAAACACGACGTTTACCGCATCAACCTCAAAAATGGTGCCGTTGAACTCGACACCAAAAACCCAGGTAACATCCTCAGTCGGACTTGGACTGCTGACGCCCAATTTCAAGTGCGGGCGGCCACAGCCACAACTGCCGACGGCGGCTCAGAATTGGTGTTTCGGGAAACTGCACAGAAGTCTTGGGAAAGCCTGCGAAGCTGGGGGCCCGACGACGAAGGCGGTGCCGTCATGTTCTCAGAAAACGGCAAAATTCTTTACATCATGGGCAATCACGATGCTAACGGCAAACGTTTGATCGCCTTAGACTTGGAAACCAAACAAGAAACCGATCTCGCCTCTGACCCAGAATACGATGTCGGCAACATTGTCGTACACCCCACCAAGCGAGAGATTCAGGCAGTTTCCTTCTACAAAGACAAGCAAGAGTGGCAGATTTTAGACCAAAGTATAGCAGAGGATTTTGAGGCGATCGGCAAATTCCGTCCCGGCGAATTCTCCATCACCAGCCGCAACCTCGCCGACACTACTTGGCTAATTGCTTACAGGACAGACGACGACCCAGTTTACTACTATACCTACGATCGCACTTCCAAAACCTGCACCTTTCTGTTCAGCAACCAACCTAAACTCGAAGGGCTACCGCTATCCTCAATGGAACCCATTTCTTACACCGCAAGAGATGGTTTAACCATTCACGGCTACCTGACAAAACCTGTCGGAGTCGCCACACCTGTACCGACAGTCTTGCTTGTTCACGGTGGCCCCTGGGCACGCGATACCTGGGGTTACAATCCACAAGCCCAATGGCTGGCAAACCGAGGTTACGCCGTTTTGCAAATCAATTTTCGCGGTTCCACCGGCTACGGCAAAGCCTTCCTCAATGCCGGCAATCGCGAATGGGCGGCTAAGATGCACGACGACTTGCTAGATGGGGTTAATTGGCTGGTAGAAACAGGAATTGCCCAACAGGATAAAATTGCGATTATGGGCGGTTCTTACGGTGGTTATGCTGCCTTAGTCGGATTGACTTTTAGTCCCGATGTTTTTGCCTGCGCCGTCGATATTGTCGGGCCAAGCAATTTGATTACACTGCTGCAAACTATTCCCCCTTACTGGGAACCGAGAAAAGCAAGTCTGTATCACCGCGTCGGCAATTTGGAAACAGAACCAGAGTTTTTGAAATTGCGATCGCCTTTATCTTTTGTCGATCGCATCCAGAAACCCTTACTCATCGCCCAAGGTGCTAACGACCCGCGAGTTAAATTAGCAGAAAGCGAGCAAATTGTCAATGCCATGAAGCAAGCCGGCAAACCTGTAGAATACGTGCTTTATACAGATGAAGGACACGGATTTGCGCGCCCGGAAAATCGCCTGCACTTTTATGCGATCGCCGAAGAATTCCTCGCCAAATATTTAGGAGGAAGATTTGAACCTGCGGGCAATATTGCCAATCATTCGGGTGTGGTGAATCCGCAAACAACTCACAACTGAAAAAGTTTGTAGTGAGGGCTGAAGAACTCAAACCTAAAATCCTAGGCAACCAGGACTAAAGTCCTTACTACAAACCAATAACAAATAACAAATAACAAATGACCAAAGTAATTTTTTTAGATGCCGCCGGTACACTGTTTGACGTTCGCGGCAGCGTCGGCGAAGTTTACCGACAATTAGCCAATAGTTTTGGAGTAACAGTTAATAGTCAAGAGTTAAATGCAGCATTTTCCCAAAGCTTCGCCTCAGCAAGTCCGATGGCATTTCCAGGGATAGAATTAGCAAAAATTCCCCAGCTAGAATTTGAGTGGTGGCAAGCAGTTGCCGCAAAAGCTTTTCAAATAGCAGGCGTTTTTCACCAATTTTCCGACTTTCCCCAATTCTTTGCCGAACTCTACGCTCATTTTGCCACCGCCGAACCTTGGTTCGTCTATCCCGACGTATTCCCAGCATTAAATAAGTGGCAAAAACAAGGAATTGAATTAGCCGTCGTCTCGAATTTCGATTCCCGAATTTATGCAGTATTAAAAGCACTAAAATTAGCTGAATATTTCACATCAGTGACAATTTCCACTGAAGTAGGTGCAGCCAAACCCGATTCTCAAATTTTTACCGCTGCTTTGCAAAAGCACAACTGCCTTGCAGAAAATGTGTTGCATATCGGCGACAGCTTCAAAGCAGATTATTGCGGTGCTAAAGCCGCTGGATTAAAAGCAATTTGGTTGAACCGAGAACCGGAAAAAGTAGTAGAATCCGGCAAATTGCCTTTAACTGAAACAAAAATAGAACAGTGCAGCAGCCTTGATTATTTGGCGTTTTAACTTTACAATTTTAACTAACGTACAAGATTTAATACAGCAGATTCCACGTTTATGAAGTACACCGCGAACTCGGGCGAGTGCCGTAGGGACACGGCACTGCCGTCTCCCTACAAGAGCTTAGGGGCGCTTACGGTTATCCTCCGGGTGCTTGTGCACCTTACCGTTATTAACTAACGTACAAGATTTAATACATCAATAGCTTTACTGCTATAGGGTAAACGTAGTATCTAATCATGAAAAAAACATCGCTGGCAACTATATTAACAGACACAATCACCGTGTTTTGGGGAGAATGGTTAGATTTGCGAGTCCGAATCCTGCCAGTTGCCGCCGCTGGTTTAGTATCCCCAGTAATTTACATTCTAGCTTTTGGTTTTGGCTTGGGAAGTTCCTTGCCTAAACCTGCAATTGGCGGCAATTATCTAGAATTTATGCTGCCGGGAATGGTAGCACTTTCATCGATGACAGTAAGTTTTACCGGCACAGTATTTTCGATTTGCGGCGAACGCCTTTTTACTAAAACATTTGAGGAATTGCTGTTGCTGCCAGTACACCCGCTCGCTTTGCACGCGGGCAAAATGCTAGCAGGAATACTGCGGGGAATGCTGACTTCTGTTTCGGTAATTTTAGTAGCAGTTTTGTTTACTCAAAAACTCGTCTTTTTGAATCCGCTATTTTTGTTAGTGATAATTCTCAACTCCGCTGTATTTGCGGGCCTGGGAGTGATAGTTGGGTTAACCGTAAAATCTCTGGAATCCGTGGGATTGTACAACAATTTTCTGATAACTCCGATGTCATTTTTAGGAGCGACATTTTTCGACCCAGCCTCGCTACCCGTAGCCCTGAAAGGAATAGTTTATCTGTTGCCGCTGACTTATGCCAGCATTGGATTGAGAGCCGCTGCTTACGATATGGCAAAGTTTCCTTGGTACAGCATACCTGTTTTGTTAGTGGCTGCGATCGCCTTTTCTTTAATCGGTGCCCGCCAGTTTACTACCCAGCAAGACTGAAGGAATAAGTCATAAGTGTCCTGGACTTACGCAATAGCGGTAAGGCAGGGCGATCGTACTTAAACTATATTGTCTGATGAGTTCACGATCCAAGATCGTCCTCGCACCAGCCCGGTAGAATAACGGCACCTAAAGGCGGGAGATGAACTCTCAAGCGGCCAAATCAAGAGCGCCCGCCTTTAGGTGCCGTTAAAGATGTGGTCTGGATTGCCGCGATCGAACTAGATTGCTATATCTTGTTAAGGTCGATCGCACTCCTGAGCGGGCTAGGTGTCCCTACTTAAACTTTTGTCCCGCACTCAGGACAAAACTTATTGGTCGAAACATTCTTAGCGCCGCAAGTCGGACAATAAATCAACTCTGCAGATTGCAACTTGCTGCGTTCGGGCAAACCAACCATTTGAGAGTTACTCTTGCCCGGAACTACCATCGGATAGCAGTTTTCGTCCCTCGTCACCTTCACGTTCATCAGCACCGGGCCGTCGTGAGCGAGCATTTGACCGATCGCATCTTTGAGTTCCTCCGGCCGCGAAACCAGCATCCCCTTCACGCCATAAGCTTCAGCCAGCATCACAAAATCCGGCATCCCCACAGTCATATTCGACGACGAATAACGCTCCCCGTAGAACGCCTGCTGCCACTGCCGCACCATGCCTTGCCAGCCGTTATTTACAATCACAACCTTGACATTAATGCCGTATTGTGCTAGTGTTCCCAGCTCTTGAATATTCATTTGGATGCTAGCATCGCCAGCAATACAAATCACTTGCTCGTGCGGCAGCGCCATTTTCGCGCCCATCGCCGCCGGCAGCCCGTAACCCATCGTGCCCAAACCAGCGCTCGAAATCCAGCGGCGCGGCCCGTTGTTCAAGAATTGAGCCGACCACATTTGATGTTGACCGACATCCGTTGTGTAGTAAGCATCTGGCGCTTGAGTAGCCAACTCCGAAATCACCTCTTGCGGAGCCAAAATGTCTGGGTAATGAGGCACAACTAACGGATAGTCCTGTTTCCAGCGATCGATCCTGTGCAGCCATTCGGCAGTCTGTCCGGGATTCGGCGAAACTCCAGTTTCCCGACAGCGGCGCAGCAAATCGATCAAAACTTGCCGGACATCTCCGACAATCGGCACTTCAGGGCCGCGATTTTTGCCCACTTCTGCCGGGTCGATATCGATGTGAATCACCTTCGCCCGCGCGGCAAACTCGTCTAATTTGCCCGTCACGCGATCGTCAAACCGAGCTCCAACAGCAATCAGCAAATCGCACTCGGTAACGGCAAAATTAGCGTAAGCAGTGCCGTGCATCCCCAGCATTTTCACCGACAAACGATGATTTTCGTCAAAGGCACCTTTGCCCATCAGCGTTGTCGTCACCGGCAATTGGAAAAGTTCGGCCAGTTCCTTAATTTCCTCGTGCGCCGCCGCCGCGATCGCCCCGCCGCCCACATAAAGCAAAGGACGTTTTGCTTCCTTCAGCAAATAGATTGCTTGACTGATTTGCCGGGGATTTCCCTTCACCGTCGGCCGGTAGCCCGGAATTCTCACAGATCCGGGTTCCACGGGCAGATAGTCAAATTCTTCTAAACCCACATCCTTGGGCACATCAATCAAAACAGGCCCCGGCCGCCCTGTACTCGCGATGTGGAAAGCTTCTGCCACAATTCGCGCCATATCTCTGGGCTCGCGCACTACATAAGAATGCTTGACAATTGGCAGGGTAATCCCGTAAATATCAGTTTCCTGAAACGCATCAGTGCCGATCGCCGGACGGGCAACCTGACCGGTAATAATTACCATCGGGATCGAATCCATGTGGGCCGTCGCAATCCCCGTCACCAAATTAGTTGCGCCCGGGCCCGAAGTAGCGAAACAAACCCCAACTTGTCCGGTAGCGCGGGCGTACCCGTCTGCCGCGTGAGCAGCACCTTGCTCGTGCCGCACCAGAATGTGTTTGATAGCGCCTGTTTCTTCAGCGCGGTAGAGTTCGTCGTAAAGCGGCAGAATTGCGCCGCCGGGATAACCAAAAATATGCTTGACGCCGTGGCGGATCAAGCTGTCAATCAGAGCAAATCCACCAGTTGCACGCCTGATGGCCACTTTAGTTTTTAGTTGCACAGAAGTTCCGTCCTTAAACTAATTATGATTTTTAATGAAAGCTTTCATACCACTTTAATCTCAATTAATCAAACTATGAAAATTTAAGTGGTGAGATTTTACAAAAGATTTCGCGATCGCAGAGGGTTCGCCCGATCGAGAAATTGTAGAACAGCAGAGGCAGAAAAGAAACAGAGGAAATCGCGGCTTCTATGCCGGTTTACCGCGATATGACCCTTGTATAGCATTCGTCATTCGGCATTTGACAAGAAAAACAATCGTTTCAGCAATTAATATCGTTTTCGGTGGCATCGGAATCATATATTTGGATGATTTTAGTGCGAGCGTCCCCGCTCGCTGCGCGGATCGCGAGCGGGGACGCTCGCACTACATAATTCCGATCTCACCGGATTTTATCTAACAAATAACTAATAACAACTAACAAATAACTAATAACAAGTAATGACTAAATATAACTGCTAGCTTGACGGGTGAACATCGAGCAGTAAATTCCGTTTGATGCTATCAATTCGTCGTGAGTTCCTATTTCTGCTATTTTACCATTTTCCATCACGGCGATGCGATCGGCAATTTTTGCTAATCCCAATCTGTGACTGATGACAATCGTGGTTTTTCCGGCGGCTATTTGGCGGAAGATGCTGTAAATTTCGTGTTCTGTCTTGGGGTCGAGGGCGGCGGTTGGTTCGTCAAAAATTAGCACTTCGGCTGTAGAAAGCCGCATTAAGGCGCGGGCGATCGCAATTCTTTGCCACTGTCCCCCCGATAAGTCTATGCCGTCTTCTAATTGTTTCCCCAACGGAGTCTCTAAACCTTGCTCTAAACTGTTGACTTTAGCTGCAATCCCTGCTTCGGAAATAGCTTCGTTAATTGCGCTGTCATCCGACAGGGAAAGCAAGTCGCCGAAACCGACGTTTTCGCGGACTGTGGAGGGGAAACGGGCGTAATCTTGCATGACGACGGCGATGCGCGATCGCACGTATGCTAGAGAGTACGATCGCAAATCTTGACCGTTCCAGGCGATCGTACCGCTTGTAGGATCGTACAGGCGGCCGAGGAGTTTGCCAAGGGTTGTTTTACCCGCGCCATTTTCCCCTACAAGCACTAGCATTTCACCCTGATTAATGGTTAAGTTGATATCTTCAACCGTGCTTTTATTGCTACCGGGATAGCGAAAAGATAAATGCTTAATCTCGATGCCAATTTTATCTTTTGTGGGGCGGGAATCTTGCCCGCCATCTGGTAAACTAGGCAGGCGAGATGCCACATCCACAAGCGGAGACTGCAACTCTGGTTTCAGATCCAACAGTTGAAAAATCGGACTAACGCCGAGGGAAATATCGTACAAATTAGTGTAATTGCCAATCAGTAATTGCAAACTTTGCTCCACCTGAACAATCAAACCCGAATAAAGCGCCAAATCCCCCAAAGTATAGCGCCCTCCCAAAGCTCCCATTACCACATAAACAAATGGCAAAGCTACTCCTACTCTACTAAACACTGACCAGAAAAGTACAACAATTGCTCCTTTTTTTCGGATGCGTTGCATCTCGCTAAAAAACTGCACAAACTGACCCTGCCAGCGTTTGAGCCAAAGTTCCTGCAAGCCAAACAAACGCAATTCTTTAGCGTATTCTTCTCCCGTCAATACTCTAGAGGATAAGTTCATCTCGCGGCTGATTTTAGCTTGCTTTTTTTGAACTCTCCAGATGATTCTGCTATATTTCCTTTGGATGTAAATTGAGGG
Organism: Microcoleus sp. N3A4; assembly: GCF_036701805.1. Lineage (NCBI taxonomy): Bacteria > Bacillati > Cyanobacteriota > Cyanophyceae > Oscillatoriales > Microcoleaceae > Microcoleus > Microcoleus sp. N3A4. Next base: position 75,283 of record NZ_JAUBRJ010000024.1, on the reverse strand, counting down.
AGATGATGAGATTAACATCAGCGCTGGCACCCACCAAGCTATGGCAGCAGCAAGGCTAATAGATGGAATAAATATAAAAATCCCCGTGATGGTCATGCTGAGAGTAAAGGCTAGTTGCTGTATTTTGGATACTCCGGTTTTTGCGAGTTCTACAATATTTAATAGTTCGGGGTTTTCAAACAGGGCGATATCGTCGAAATTGGCGACTTTTTCGAGGACTTTTCCTTCAACGAATCCTTGAACGCGATCGCGCAAAGATGTCGATGCAAAGGAACTCATTGTTTCGAGGGAGTCGCCGACTAACTTGAGACTTAAGACTCCGCCAATACTCCACAGCAATATGGGGTGAGAAAGCATCAAAGTAAAGGGCTGTGCTGTTTGGGTTTGCGACAGCAACCGAGATACTTCATCAATGATTAATTTATCTAAAAAAAGCACGCCTGATGGGGCCGCACCGCGAATGATGTTGAGTAATATTAAATTGCGGAGTTCTATAGGTGCGGCTTTGATTATCAGGCCCAAGCTGCGCCGCAAAGCTTGGAATGTGGTAATTTGGATCGGTTGCATAGTTTGTGGGTAGGTGTCGGGTCTACTCATCCCCGGACGCTATATTATAACAAAGGTGCTTTTTAGGATCTATTCTTACAGACTCAACTCTGGTATTCCCCATATCCGAATAGTTCCATCACCATGACCACTAATAATTTTTTTTCCATCTGGCGTAATTGCAAGAGAAATGAAACGATTGCTTGTGCAATACCTTTTTATATAGCGAAGTCTTTCTCCAGTATTTAAGTCCCATATTTCAATAAACCACTCATAAGATTCATATTTTATGAATCTATAACCAGCAGATACAATTCTTTGACCATCTGGTGTAAGTTTAAGAGCTTCTACTTCTCCAGCATAACTGTTTAAAGTTAGCCGAACCTCTGGATATTTCTTTGATGTTAAATCCCAAACTTTAATCTTTTTGTCATGGCTGCTAATAAGTGTTTTACCATCTGGCGTAATAGCCAAAGCATAAACCCACCCTAAATTCCTTCCTATAATTGTTCGCAATTTCCCGGTTGTTAAATCATAGGATCTGATGGTTTTATGGCTTACAATTAGTCTCTGTTGGTCAGGAGAAATAACCATAGAGTTACTATCCCACCAATAAAGAGACCAAGAGTTAAATGAATAAATTTTAAATTTTTTTAAGAGTTCTTGGTTGTTTAAATCCCATATTTGAATAATCTTGGTGTCTTCTACGCCAATTAACTTTTGCCCATCGGGTGTAATTACCACTAAATAAACTTCATTTGAACAATGTAGAGAGTGTCGTAACTCGTTAGTCTTTAAATCCCAAATTTTAATGGTGTTATCGCAACCCGCACTAACAAGCGTTTGCCCGTCTGGAGTAATCGCAACACAGTAAACACAGGCTTCTAGCGTACTAAGTAACTCTCCGGTGTTTAAATTCCAGATTTTTATAGTATTGTCCCACGGACTACCACTAACAAGTCTCTGTCCATCTGGTGTAATAGCCAAAGAAGTATGAATCAACCCCAAATCACGATCCAAATCACTATCAAAATGACCATCAAGGGTATTAAGACACTCAAAATATTGATAGGGATTGTATTCAACAGTCAAAACAAAGACATCAGCAGAAGCGCTTAAGTTTGCACTCGCTTCATTCAAACAGAAACGACTGATAGATAGGAAAACCCTAGCTACTAACTTTTGCAGCTTTTTCCAAAACCACCCTTCTAAAGCCGTATGAAAATCTAATACATTTGGATCTACAATTGTATCAATATCTGTTGTTTGATATACCTCTATATCTAGTTGTTCGTCAGCTTCTACTATCGTATCTGTCTCTTGAATTGCATCGAATTCCTCTGTACTTATATCTAATTCTTGTGTCTCATCAACTATTGAATTATCTAAATTTTCCTCGGTATCTGTTGAGCCTGAATCTAAAGCAAATATTTCTTGGAGCAGCATTTCATAGGAAATTAAGTAAGATATTATTCTGCTAGAAATTCCAGTATATAAAAAGAGCTTTCTTATATCTTGCGTATACTTCGGGGCTAATTGAGATGTTGCAGTTACTTGAAAATAACCTTGCTCATTCTGAGTAAAAGTTAATGTACCATCTTGAGCAATTTCACCTCCGGTTGTTTCCCAATCAACCTCACCAGGCGCGATTGAAAAGCCGAATTGATCTAATCCTTTAACAACAAATGTTTGTTGTTCGCTCGATTTAAGATAAACAAAACTAGGTTTAATTTCTAAACGCTTTAACACAGGTAGCAGGATAACTTTAGCTGTACCGCTAAGCTTTCCTAATTTTGCGGTGACAGTAACTTCGCGCTTTTTATAATCGCCTTTAAAAGCTCCTTTATTGGTAATTAATCCACCAGTTGTACTGTTCCATATAACATTCATTATGTCTAAAGGATCGCCGACTTGATCGAATCCAGTTACAGTAAAAGTAAATGCTTCTTCTGGTTTAAGTTCTACCTGTTCAGGAGATATTTTTAGCCCTCTCAAAACAGGAGTAACAGTAACTTCAGCGTTAGCGCTTAAATGTCCTACATTGACGGTTACTTGAGAATCACCTTTTTGCTGTTCTCCACTACAAAAATTGCCACTTTGATCAATGAAGCCGCCTGTTGCATTCCATTCAATATCGCTGACAGATATTTCTTCACCTCGTTGATTTAAAGAAACCACATTAAATTTTTGGCTTTGTCCTGGCTCTAAAATAACAGATGAAGGGAAAATCTCTATGAATGTTAACCGAGAAGGTTCGTAAACTTTAACTTCTGTGCAAGTGTTAATTGTCCCTATACTTGCTTTAATAATAACACTTTCTTCTCGGTCGGTCGCATAAAATATGCCCTGATTATCAATGTTTCCACTAATTGCTAACCAAGTAACTTTTCCAGTTTGTATGTTGTTACCATACTGATCTAATCCTTGAACTTCAAACTGAAAGCTCTGACCAAACTCTAATTGAGATGTTGAGGATGTAAAAATTATTTCTGTTAGCTTCGGAGGTGCAATAATCGTAATTGGGATAACTCGACGAATTGAACTGACTGAAGCTCTAACTTCAAAATCTCCTTGCTTGCTTCCAGCTATAAAATTGCCATTTTGGTCAATCGCTCCACATTCACTACTTACTAACCAAGTAATTGCTCCAGTTTGTATGTTGTCACCATACTGATCTACTCCTTTAACTCGAAACTGAAAAGTCTGCCCAAACTCTAATCGATATATTGAGGATGTAATAATTAGTTCTGTTAGCTTCGGAGGTGCAATAATAGTAATGGGAACAACTTGATGAATTGAACTAACTGAAGCTCTAATTTCAAAATTTCCTTGCTTGTCTCCAGCTATAAAATTGCCATTGGGGTCAATCGTTCCACCTCCATTTACTTCCCATAATACAGTTTCCTGCATGAGATTTCTTCGTTGATCTAAAACTTGTGCTGTAAATTGTTGCGCTTTACCAAAGTCCAAAGTAATGCTAGAAGGAGTAACAGAAATCTCAGTGATTCTAGGAGGCTGAATAATATTAATTGTGACAGAAGCCTCAAAAAAGCTTATTTTTGCTTTAACTTCAAATCTTCCTTGCCTTTGACCTGCTGTAAATAAACCTTGTTCGATTTTCCCTCCGGTAGTTTCCCATTTAACATCTGTATTATTAAGGCTCATCTCTCTATTATTCTGGTCTAAACCTTTAACTGTAAAATTCTGGGCTTGACCACAAATGAGTGCTTGGGGAATTTCAGAAATAACAATATTGCTTAGTTTTGGCTCAGAACATCCTTTAATAGGATGGAGTGGTTTTCCTGTTTTTGTGTCCAACAATTTTACCCAATCTTTACCTGCAACAGCCAGAGTTTTTCCCTCACAATTAATTGCTACAGAGCTAATCAATTCAGGCTGTTCGGGTGAAGTGTAGATGATTCTATTATCTTTTAAATCAAAGATGTTAATTTTTTTGGAAAAACCTACTACAAGTATATTTTGCTCGACATGACAAGCTATAGAATTAATTAATCCTTGATATTTAGAAGTATTTACAAGTTCTAAACTGTCAGCCGGAAATTGAGTATAAAAGTTACCACCTCCCAAGATTCCGGCACCTAGGCCTGCACCTATTAATGCACCTATTGGGCCACCAAATGCAAATCCAATTGCCGTAGTTAATCCTGTACCTGCAACAATAACCCCAGCGCCCAATTTATTTGAAGATCCTTCTTCAGATTGTGATTTCCAAAAGTTGACAACACCATCACGACTTCCACTAATTAAGGTTGTGTTGTCTGAAGTAATACTTAAAGATTGAATCCAATCCGATTCCCCTTCAAGACTACGTATGAATTGACCGCTATGTAAGTTCCATACTGTAATTTTTTTATTAGTGCTACCGCAAACGATAAATTTTCCTTCATGAGAAATACATAAGCTCAAAACAGAAGATAGTTTTTTTGAACTTTCTATAGTTTGATTTAATTTGCCCGTTGTTAAATTCCATATTTTTATATTTTTGTTTGTGCTACCGCTGACAATGGTTTTTCCATCAGGAGTGATAGCAACAGCAGTAACCCAACCATGCCAACTTAGCCTATTTAATGTATGAATAAGCTTCCCAGTTTTTAAATTCCATACCTTAATAGTTTTATCGGCACTTCCGCTAACCAAAGTATTTCCATCAGGACTAATAGCCACAGACAAAACCCAGTGCGAGTGTCCTTCAATACTACGAATTGTTGCCCCCGTTTGCAAATCCCATACCCAAATCTTTTCCCAACTCCCTCCTACTAAAATAGTATTATCTGGACTTATTGCCAGAGAAGTAATAACATCTGTTGGACAAGGTGTTAAGCTTTCAGGTGTATTTTCCCTCAAATAATAATTATCACCACGAAAAACTCTGTAGGCAAATTGTTTAACTCTGTCTGATTGATCTTTGATAGACTGTTCAATCAATAGTTCTAAACCTTGTTGATCATAATTGAGAGTCTCTGATAAAGCAGCAAGTCTTTCTTGCTCACTTTCACTAGATAACTGCTTCTTAACTTCTTCAATTGTTGTAGACATTCTATTTCTCTCCCAATCATTAACTTTCTGATTTTTTGGCAGCCACAAGCAACAAATTAGCTAGGTGATAGGGTTTTCCCGTAAATGTGGTGATAATAAAATTTCATCTAAGTTATCTATGTAGATTATAACAGATGATCGGTTAATCATTGTAAATGATGATGACATAATTTCTGTTTCTTTATCCTCAAGTTTCCCAGGTTGGTTGAAAATTTATCAGTGCATTACACTTACCCACCGTTAAAAATTTGCTTGGCGGTCAAATTCAACTCTGGAAACACTGCCGAGTCAACCCTTTCATCTCCTCGAAACAGTTTAATTTGATACTCACCATCTACTAGCTGATAAACCGATAAAGTAGGCTGTTTCGGAGAACCAATATAACGGCTACCACCTAAACCCAAATAATCGACAATCCAATATTCAAAAATGCCTAATGCTTCATAATCAATCATTTTGTGTGCATAATCGTCGCGCCAATTTGTGCTGACAACTTCAACAACTAATTTGACGGAATTTCCCTGAGTAATAACTGATTCTCTTTCCCATCGAGACTCATTGGCTGCTACGGCTTGTTTATCTAATACAATTACATCGGGATCGTAGCCAGAGTTATCGCTAAATTTAATTGTACATTCCTTGGGAATAAAGTAAGGAAGCTGTAGTCGCCTGATTTCTAACCCAAACTCGATCGCCTGAAAACCGGCGCTGGCTGAATGTTTACCAGTTGGATTTGGCATTTCAACAATAACTCCGTTATGTAATTCATAATGTCCGTTTTCTGGTTTTCCTTCCAGAAAATCATCAAAAGTTATTAACTTGGATATTGTTTGAGTCATCAGAAAGCCTCTTTAGTGATAGGTCGATGAATAATTATATTTTGAGTTCGATCGAGGGATGCGATCGCCCTTTCCATCTCAAACTCTACCAGATCGAGCGATCGCCCTGAATCAATCCCACGATAGCATAAACCGCTTTATGCCAAAGTTATCCAAATGTCAAACGCCGCACCGTACCGTCATCTGTAAATCGCTGTTCGCCAACGTCAACAACTTCCACAATAACTTCGCGTTCTGATATCAAAAATTGACCCTCCCGCGCGGCAATTTCAACGATGATTTTTTCCCCTTCCAAATACACCTTGTAATTAGTCGTAACCCAGACACCTTTTTCATGTTCAAAACTGTGTCCGTCGTCCTCATAAAGCGTCCATTCACCGCTTCCGGGCCAAATTCGCATTTTTAATGACTCAAGCGGTTCTTCGCTGACAAATTGCCTCACAGGTGCGATCCTCTTCGAGGGCTTCGCTAACGCAATTATGCCTCCTCCCCGGACGTAAAGCGGCATTCTCTCCAAAGGTGCATAAGCTAAAATGTGCATCGGGCCCTGATAGCATTCACCCGTCCACCAATCGTACCAAGTCCCCTCCGGCAAATACACGGCGCGATGCTCAACTCCCGGCCGGTAAACAGGTGCAGCCATCAGCGACGGGCCGAGTAATACTTGATCGTAAAGGTGATAAGTTGTGCGATCGCGCGGAAAATGATATAGTAACGGTCGCAAAATCGGTGTTCCCGCCGTCGCAGCTTCCCAAAACAACGTGTAAATGTAAGGCAACAACTGATAGCGCAAATTCATGTATTCGCGGCAAATCTTCTCAGTGCGATCGCCAAAAACCCACGGTTCGTGCTGGGCCGTACTAATCGCCGAATGACCGCGCATCAAGGGATACAGCATCCCCACCTGCATCCACCGCGCGAACAGTTCAGCCGTTGCATTCCCCGCAAAACCGCCGATGTCGCAACCGACAAAGGCTACGCCGGAAAGCCCCATATTGCAAAGCATTGGTAGGGACATTTCTAAGTGTTCCCACTGCGATTGATTGTCGCCCATCCATACCGAGGAGTAACGCTGAACGCCCGCAAAACCCGATCGCGTCAGCACAAAAGATCGATCGCCAGATCGCAGTTTTTGCAACCCCTCAGCACAAGCTTTCGCCATCATCAACCCATACAAATTGTGGGTTTCCGCGTGAGTTGCGCGATCGGATTCCGGGCCTTGCGGTGCATCCAGGGGAAAGCTGATGTGTTCGCCGCCGTCACCAAAAGGCCGTTCGGCGATCGCAGGTTCGTTCATGTCGTTCCAAATACCTGCAATCCCAATATCTGTAAGGCTTTTGTGCAGGTCGCCCCACCACTCGCGCACCTCCGGCCGCATGAAGTCGGGAAACACGGCTTTGTCGGGCCAAACGTAACCGTGAAACAGCTTTCCGTCGGCGGTGCGGACGAAATAGTCGTTCTCCACACCGCGATCGAATATTTCATAATCTGCTTCCGGTTCGTACTTGACACCGGGATCGACAATCGTCACCACCTTAAAACCGGCTGCTTTCAAGTCTGCGATCAGTTTAGCGGGATCGGGGAAACGCTTCGGGCTCCAGGTGAAAACGCGGTAGCCGCGCATATAGTCGATGTCGAGGTGGATGACATCGCAGGGAATCGCCCGATCGCGAAATTCCTTCGCCAACTCGCGCACAACGTCCTCGGATTCGTAGCTCCAGCGGCATTGGTGGTATCCCAGCGCCCATTTTGGCGGAATCGGCATCCGGCCGGTTAACTGGGTGTAGGTGGCGATAATTTGGGCGGGTTCCGGGCCGTAAATGATGTAGTAGTCGAGTTCCGGGCCTCTGGTTTCCATCCGCAAAACCCCCGGTTGTTCCGCGCCGATGTCGAACTGACTCCAAAATGTCGTGTTGAAAAAGATGCCGTAAGCGCGATCGGGATTCAGGGCGATGTAAAATGCGATCGCCTGGTACATTTCATCGGTGAGGGAATTGTAGTCGAGGGAGTCGGTTGTCCAGTTTGTCTTGACTTCGGAGAGTTTGTCGAGAAAGCCGGTGCGTTCGCCGAAACCGTAGAAGTGCTCGTCTGCTTCGATGCGCTTCCAAGCTGCGGTTGCACCGGCGCGCCATCCCATCGCGCGATCGCAGTCGGTAGCAAACGGTTTTCCCGATTTGTCAAAGCATTCGATTGCAGGACGATCGCGCTTGACTGAAATCGTGATTTGTGCTGTTTCAATTTCGATTTTTTCGTCGGTTTCTCGCACTTCAAATGGTATAATTTCCCACTGTTCGTCATCGAGAGTTATTGAGTGCGATCGGCTGTTAAATTCACCTGTCGGTGACATTCGCACTCGGATTAAATTCGGTGCGAGGATGCTGATTTTGAGAGCGGAGTTGGTACAGTTGAAGTGAATTGTGCGATCGGTTTTATTGATGGATTCTACGGAGCCGATCGTTGACCAAGGCTGTTCGGTAGTTTGGAGTTTTCCGAAGTATTGCGGCATATACCCTGACCTGAAATATTATCGATTTTGCTGTGAGGAGTTAAGAGTTGTCATCTGGCCAAAGGCTGAACTACCATGCTTCTTTTTACATATTTGGCGGTAAAGTCTCGAAATTATTTGTGCCGTTTGCTGCTATGTAAAGAACTCGATTCACCATATCGCGCCCAGCTTCAAGTTCAGTATATATTGCAGCAACAGCTTCTTTGACGATCGCAATCTATTCGCTTCCCAGCAAGTCGCCTTCAGAAATACAAATAATGCCAGCGTGAACTTCGCGCGTGCGAACCTCTCAAAATCGCCGACATTATTTGTAGGGTGCGCCTCCCCCTTACTTATAGCGGGTTAAAAAATTTGTTGGTCTGAGTTTTGCCATCGGACGATCGCCTGTATGTCGATCGCCTGTATAGTAGTATTTGGCAGTTGCTAATCGGTGGCGACACTTCCGGGCGATCGCCCGCAGTTGAGAAAAACCTTTGACTTATGTACGCGGACATAAATCAACATCATTACAGCATATTCCATGTATATGCGGTACACACAACAAGGGTCGTAAGTAAGGTGCGTCGCCACCCGCAAAGCGAGCAAGTTCCATTAAACATGAGCAGCGACGCACCCTACATAACACGTACCGCACAATATAGCTTTATACTGTACTTCACGAACTTGGAATATGCTGTATGTCATTGCGAGGAACCAAGCAATCCCAAGTCTGAGCGATTGCTGCATTCCTATCTGCTGTTTCCTTAAACTTTGATGATTTTTTAGTGCCTTGAAATACTACAGCCAACATCCTAACGCTTTCTCGATCGACTACCTCAACGACTTGCGAGGAGCAATTCTAGCATCCCCATATCTAGCAATCAACAACCTCAACCGCGATTTCATTGGCACAAAAGGCTTTTCCGTGGTGTTTCAGCGTTCCCAAATCGCCGAAGTAGAACGGCGGTTTCCCTTGTTTAAACCCTATCTAGACCAAGCATTACAGGCTGAATGCAATGCTTTTTACCTCAACCCCCTGTTGCTGGGTGAAGGTTCTCGCGTCGATCCGCATATCGATCGATCTTTGCGATCGTACTGCAAAACGGTGGAACCTCCCGCAGCCGTCAGCGTTTTGTACGTACAAGTGCCGCCGAACTTGCAAGGGGGAGAGTTGATACTGCGGCGCAACAAACAGCAAGTCGGGCAGATTAAGCCGCAAGCGAACTCGCTGGTCTATTTTCAAGGAGATTTGACTCATTCTGTCAACGCTGTTAAAAGTACCGGGACTCGTTTGAGTTTGGTTTGCGAACAGTACAGTTTGAGCGCAACAGAACTGCAAGATATTCCAGCATTCACAGTGGAGTCTAGGGCTGTAAAAGCCAAAAGCAAGTAAGGTCTATTGGATAAAAAGAATCGCATTAGTTCAACGTCAATATATAGCAATCCTAAATCTGTCGCAAAATCGAGCGAGACCAGAATCCTTGCAGTGCGAGCCAGAAAGCTCGCGTATAATGCAAGCAAATCATTTAGGATTGCTATAGGAAAAAACACAGCTTTTCACCACAAATAGGATTTATTAATTGTGTAGATATCAACCGGGATATCCAGCAATTCTGGGTAAGAAATTACCGGATTTATGCTGCACTAAGCTGTTGCGGCATTTAAATTGCATATTCGACGCGGGCGGGACACCCCACAAGACTTTAATTTTTTTTTACAAAATATTTAAATATTCAACAGCTTAGGATCGCGAATTAAATAACTTACAATTTTAATTGTTATGGTGGGATGGGCGTCCCGCCCGTCCAAAAAGGGCGGGCGGGACGCCCAACCCCTACTCCCCACTTTCAAGAGTGTAAGTTATTTAATTCTCATTTCTTAGTAAAGCCTGTAAGCTGTTGAACATTTAAAACAGATTGTATGGTGCCGGGCGTCCGAAGTGTTTCCCGTTTAAGCGGAGCGTGTTCGCGCGCGGATGACGCACCCGGAACAGCCAAGTTAGTGGTTTAAATGCACAACAGCTTATTCATTTTTTAATCTGGCTTACAGGCTTTTTTAGTACATCTGCGCGGGATAATTTCAGTTTAAAGGTATGAGGGAATTACAAATTAGGAATTATATTAGCTCTCTACTTTGTACTAGCAATCCCTAACTTAGCTCCCTTAATTCCGCGTAATCGATCCATAACTGCAACAACATTCCCGTGATAGACGCTTTTATCCGCATTCAGGATAATTAATGAGGTCTGATTTGACCCCATCACCTGTCGCACCGTACTCTCAATCTGCTCTAAGTTGACTGACTTTTTATCAACCATTAATTTTCCCTGAGCATCAATGGTGACGGTGATTTTAAAAGGTGCTTCCTGACTCTGAGAGGTTGATGCTTTCGGTAAATTTACCGGCAGACCCTGGGATTTGGATAAAGACAGAGAGGAAACAATTAGAAATGTCAATATGGCGAAGACCACATCAATCATTGGCACGATGTTAATCTGGGGAATATTATCAGGTTCATCGGGTAGGCGCATATTTAGATTCTCTTAGTAGTTGTTCGTAGCGGTGACGGTACAGTAACTCTAGCTGGCCTCCGGCTTCCTGAATATAAGCTATCTGCTGTAAGTAAAACCCGCGAAACATATTGGCAAATAGGAGCGTAAAAATTGCCACCACTAACCCCAGTGCCGTAGAGATGAGGGCTTCGCTAATCCCAGCGGTAACTCCTGTGGCATTAGTGCCCCCGGCATCCCCCAGTTTGAGGGCACCAAAGGTAGTAATTAACCCCAAAACTGTTCCGAGCAACCCAAATAACGGGGCAACACTGATAATGGTGTCAAATATTGTATTGAATCGCTTCAGGATGGGGATTTCTGCCTGAGCGCCACTCTCTAGGGCCAAACGCAATTCTTCGATGTTGGGCGAGTCTAATTCTAAAGCTTCTAAAAAAATCCGGGCTAGGGGCAAATCGCCGTTTACTTGTAACTTTTTGATCGCGGAATCGGGGTTTTGACTGTATACTTGTAGCACTTCCCGCACCACTCGCCGCTGCCGCCGATTTACCTTAAACCAAAACGCAAGACGCTCTATGATCAGTGCGACTGCTATGATTGACGAGGCAAACAGCGGCCAAGCAACAATGCCTGCTGACTTAAAAATGTAAATGAGACTATCCATTGGTTTTTACTCTCGCTAGCTCTGTTGAGTGATCGCAAGCTGCCTAATGCTGCAATTAGCCCGATAGAAGGCTGGTAGAGTTTCTGCGTCAAGTCGGCACAAGTGATTCAGACTGCGAATTGTTTCACTCAAGCGCGATCGCGATCGCACAAACGCACTACACGTATGTGACTATCTTCGTCTTTACCAAATCTGTACCCAAAATGCTCCTACTGTTATCGCTACCGATTTTTCTACCAGTGCTTCCTTGCTAAATATTTGTGTTAGGACTTGACAATAATCTTCAATAATTTAAAAGATTCTCAACTAGGTTTCCACAAAATTCAGGCAATGTCAAGCCATCACCCACAATTTAATATAGATTTTACTTATAATTAAAAATTATTCAATAATTAATTATTATATTAAAACTTCTAAAAAGCTTGAGAATGCTGAAATTTGTTGGTATATTCGGGGGTGGAGTATTGGAGTTAACGCATTTTGGAAGCTTGCCCTGCCAGAATCCGAACATTGACAGCGCCCGTGCGAGCAACGTAGGCCCACCCAAACGAAATGCTGAGTGGTGGCGTTTACTCGCTCTATCAAAATTAAATAAATGAAAAATAATTGCAAGAGTCTTGAACAGGGTGACAGTCTTCTTATAGGATTGGTAGGTTCATCATTGATAGCAAGCTCAACATGCAGTTGGTAGGTTGTTTTGGGTTATGTGGGGGAGCCAGCGAAAATGTTGCCAACCCATCCATCAAGGAGATTCATAAGGCATGAGTTTTTCAAATGTTTCGGCGACGCAAAGAGAACAACAAGAAGAAGCTCTCAAAAAAGTTCTGGCGCTCAGTCTGTTAGCCTCAACCTTTTTGCACGGTGTCGCGCTGCCGTTGAGCCTCAAGTTGGTCAAACCTGCTGAATTTGCAGAGGAGCCCATTGAAGTTGTCATGGTTGATGAGCCTCAAGTAGAGGAAACCAAGCCAAAGCCGGATATTCCAGAAAATGTATCTCCCCCGCCTGAGACGTTCAAACCAGAACCGCTACCAGAGCCAACTCCCCCAGAGGAGTCACCGATAGCCGCAACGCCACCGCCGATTCCAGAGGAGCCACCGATTGCGGCAACACCCCCACCGATTCCAGAGGAGCCACCGATTGCGGCAACACCCCCACCGATTCCAGAGGAGCCACCGATTGCGGTAACGCCACCACCGATTCCCAAGGAGTCACCGGTTGCGGCAGCGCCACCACCGATTCCCAAGGAGTCACCGGTTGCGGCAGCGCCACCACCGATTCCCAAGGAGTCACCGGTTGCGGCAGCGCCACCACCAGAGATTAATAATAAAGAGCAGCCCTTAACGGAAACTTCGCCACCAACTCCTGTGGAGCCTTCCCCGATCGCACCTAAACAAGATTTCAATTCCCCAGAAACTCCTAAAACCCCGATCGCCAACGAACCCCAAAACCCCTCGCCCGAGCCAACAATCGATCGCCCCAGCACAACGGCTCCCCAGCAATCGCCTCCCAGGGAACCACCCGTTACCGCCTCCCGCCCCAAGAGCGCTGGGAGTTCCGCAGACTTTACAAAAGATGCTGGAAACCCCAAGTCCTCCGACAGCCCTGAAAAAAATAACCCGGTCTCGCCATCTGCTTCGGCGGGTAGCGGGGAGCCTTCCTCAGAGGCATCAAATTTTTCTTCCGGGCCCATACAGCGATCGCCCGGGGCTGGCTCGCCAGTCACAGCTACTAGGCCAGGAGGCGGCAGCAATTCGAGAAATGCGATCGGAGGTGTAGGAAACCTCGCCTCCTCTGGAAGCCCTGGAGGCGGAAACCCTGGAGGAAGTGCGTCGAACTCACCATCCAGCGGCGCCAGCGAAAATGGCGACATACCTTCCTCAGAGCCATTTGGGGCTGGTTCGGGGCCAATACAGCGATCGCCCGGGGCGGGCTCGCCAGTCACGGCCACTAGGCCAGGAGGCGGCGGCAATTCTAGAAATGCGATCGAAGGTGTAGGAAACCTCGCCTCCTCTGGAAGCCCTGGAGGACGTGACTCTAACTCATCATCCGGTGGAGGTGGAAATGGCGGCGGGCTTTCGTCAGAGCCATTTGGCAGCGGTTCGGGATCGGTGCCAAAACCGACAAATCCAGGAAGAGGGGGGAGTCCTTCGCGGGGTTCCGGCCCGGCACCCGGCACTTGCATTAGCTGCGGTAAACCTGACTATCCGAGCGCAGCCAGACAAGAAGGGCGGGAAGGCCGAGTGCAAGTCAAGTTTGACGTTGACCCCAACGGTAAGGCATTCAACATCGCGATCTTGATTTCTAGCAACTACGACGACTTCGATCGCGCAGCGATTAAAACAGTAGAAAAATGGAAATTCGCCTCATCAGAGAGTGGCCTGCAAGGAAAAACAGCATCCATTACCTTCCGCCTCGATGATTAGGGAATTGCTGGAAACATCAGTAATTTGCCTGGGAATTCAGTACCGGGAACGCAAGTGCAAACTTAAAAATTTAATTTTTTGTGAATTATGAATTTAGGAAGATCGCCAGCAAAATTAAGTAAACTTCAGCGACTTGGACTCGCTCTATTACTTGGTGCCAACTTGGGAATGGCTCAGTTATTTGCAAACCCTCACAGCGCAATGGCAGGAGTGATTACTTTACCCGATGGCGGACGTTGCGAGGGAGAATTGAGTGACGGAAAACTCAGCGGCCCCGGCATCTGTCAATATGCCAACGGCGATCGCTACGAAGGCCAATTTCTCAACGGCCAACCTCACGGTCAAGGCATCTATACCTTTAAAGAAGAAGGTCGATACAAAGGAGAATTTGCATCGGGTGAATTTAACGGTCAAGGTGTCCGCGAATTTCCTAACGGCAACCGCTACGAAGGAAGTTTTAAAAATGGCGAGTTCGACGGTACAGGCACTTTTACCTCAACTAACGGCATTCGTTACGAAGGCTCTTTTACCAATAGTTCTCCCAGCGGTCGAGGGGCTTTTACGTTCAGTGATGGCACTCGCTGCGAAGGAGATATTAAAGAAGGAAAAGTTAACGGCAAAGGTGTCTGTCAATATGCTAATAAAAACCGCTACGAAGGAGAGTTGCTGAATAACTTGCCTCACGGACAGGGAACCTATACCTTTGCTGAAGGAGGTCGTTATGAGGGGCAATTTAGTGAAGGGCAATTTGACGGCAAAGGGGTTCGCGAATATCCGAACGGCAACCGCTATGAAGGAGATTTTGTGAAGGGCAGCGCTCAAGGTCAGGGGTTGCTTACTTTTAAAGAAGGGGGACGTTATCAAGGGCCGTTCGACAGTGGAGAATTTAGTGGTGAAGGTGTCCGCGAGTTCGCCAATGGAAATAGCTATAAAGGCACTTTTGTCAAGGGTAAGATGAGCGGGAAAGGAGTTTACGTTTTTGCCAATGGCGATCGCTGCGAAGGCGAATTTCGCGACGGTCAGTTCAGCGGCAAAGGTAGCTGCATTTACGCCAATGGCGATCGCTATCAAGGTGAATTCCTCAACGGCCAGAAACACGGTCAAGGTTCCTACATTTATACAGATGGAACTAAGCTAGAAGGAAATTGGCAACAAGGTAAACTTCAAAAATAATCGTTTTTCCTTTTTCGCGCCGCTCTCCTTCTAAAAAAGCACCCAACCAATTTTAACACTATTGGGCTAGGTTTTATTCCATTTGGGTCTCAGGCGGAGTTATCTCTCTTTTGTCAAGACTGATTGAGATGCTCTTACTCTGCAACTTTCCACTTGATGTATTTGTCAAACTCAGATGCAACAATAAAATTTTGTAAGGATTCAGGTCATGTGAAAAGCAGTAAAACCTATACGGTGTAACCATTTGATCGAATAATCATCAAATATACATTCTTATTAAGAAACCATGAAAGCTTGTATTTTCGTACCTATTGAGAATTAAACTGTTGATTTAGCGAAGGCTTTAATTCTAGAAGTCCTTCTGTGACTACGTTTCAGATACCTGAATCCTTACAAAATTTTTATCAGATCCAAAGCCTTTTTAAGTTTTGAACGTGTTAGCAATTACTTTAAGTACAGCTTACAAGCCTTCGCTTCACGATCGAGCTTCTTAACTATTTTTCAGCCGAGCAATATCGCGAGACGGGGGTGTACCGAATAACCGCCTGTATTCACGGCTGAACTGTGAGGGGCTTTCATAACCCACATGATGGCTGGCGGTTGCTGCATCCATGCCCAGCCCCAACATCAAGCGGCGGGATTCCTGAAGTCTCAGTTGCTTTTGATATTGCAAAGGACTCATGCCCGTGACGGACTTGAAGTGATGGTGGAGCGCCGACGGACTCATCCGCGCTTCGCTCGCTAGCACATCAATCCGAAAGGGTTTTGAGTAGTTCGATTTGAGCCAGTCGATCGCCCGGTTGATTGCGTAAAGCTGACCGTCTCCGCGGGCAATCTGACGCAACCGCACACTGCAATCGCCCGATAGCAAACGGTAGAGAATTTCTCGGACGATCAGAGGTGCCAGGATGGTAATATCCTGCGGAGTTTCCAACAACCGTATCAGTCGTATCGCTGCATCAAGCAATTGAGGACTAACAGGACTCAGAGATAAGGCACGTCTCGGTTGTTGGCTATTTGGAGTTTCTAGTTTTGCCTCAATCATTACTGCGCCGAGTTCTCCGGGATCTAAATCGAGCCGGAGGCAGAGATACGGAACCGTTGGCGTTGCTTCTATTACTTGACCCGTGACAGGCAAATCGATCGACACTACCAGACATTGGTCGGGGCCGTAAACATAAAGCTCATCCGCTAATATCACCTGCTTCTTGCCCTGAGCGACGATACACAGGGCTGGTTCGTGCAAAGCGTGGAGAGGCGCGGTGGGTTGCGAGGAGCGAATCAGGAATAAGCGATCGATTGCCGTGGCCTGGACACCATCTGTGTCAGCGTTTTGTGCAATCAGGGCTGCTAGTTCAGACTGTTGCTTTGGAACGGTTTCTTCCATCACGTCCTTTCAAATTTTTGACAAAACTAACACGATCGAGGAGCGGCAACAAGTTCAGCTACTTGCACAAGCCTATCTTTTTCCACAGGCAATGAAGCACAAATGCAGGATTAGGCAAGAATTCAGCAGATTCAGACTACCGCTGCAAACGCTGACTCTATTAAATTGATTGTGCGATCGACTGGTGGCAATCAAGCCAAGGTTTTGTGCAACATTACTCCATCAAATACCAGCACCGCAAATTAATCCAGACCCACAACAACTCGGAGATACCATCTAATGACTACCCACGAAAACGACGCACACAAACAGAAAGTTGTACTGATTACAGGCGCGAGCAGCGGCATCGGTGAAGCAACAGCGCGTCTGCTAGCAGGCAAGGGTTTACAGGTCGTGCTAGGGGCGCGGCGCACGGATCGGCTGGAAACGCTAGTATCCGAAATCCGCGCTGAAGGTGGCTCGGCAGAATACCGCGCCTTGGACGTGACCAGCCTCGAAGATATGCAAGCGTTTGTCGGCTTTGCGAAGGAAAAGTTCGATCGCATTGATGTAATGGTAAACAATGCGGGCGTGATGCCCCTCTCCAAGCTGGACGCGCTCAAGATTGACGAATGGAACCGCATGATTGATGTGAACATCCGCGGTGTTCTACACGGCATCGCGGCTGGACTCCCACTGATGCAGCAACAGGGTTCGGGTCATTTTATCAATATTTCTTCGATTGGCGGGCATACCGTCAGCCCTACCGCAGCCGTTTACTGTGCCACGAAGTTCGCAGTCGGTGCTATTTCCGAGGGACTGCGCCAGGAAGTCAGCGATATTCGGGTGACGGTAATTTCGCCTGGAGTCACTGTGTCAGAACTGGCTGATAGCATTTCCGATAGCGAAGCGCGATTTGTGATGCAGGACTTCCGCAAGGTCGCTATTCCAGCGGATGCAATTGCCCGGGCGATCGCATTTGCGATCGAGCAACCGAACGATGTTGATGTTAGCGAAATCATTGTGCGCCCTACCGCCAGCCCTTACTGATTTTGAAGAATTCGATACCAGCTTCCTCAAAGAATCTGCATAACAAATAACCTATTCAGTCGAACAGAGAATAGGTTATTTGTGGAAATGTAGAGTTAATCTCCGTCCGTTTAGCTAAATCGTTATACTGCTCAAGATTATCTATTGGGAGAGTACATTGAAAGTGTTAGTTGGGCAACCTGCTAAAGTTTCGTGACATCCTAATAGTAAACGCAAAACACTCAACAAAAAAAACAATGACTGCTGAAAATGCCATCAAACCTCGTCAACTTGGCTCCACAGGTCCAACCATTTTCCCGTTAGCTCTCGGATGTATGGGGATGTCTGGGATGTATGGTTCATCAGACGATGATGAAAGCATTGCCACCATCCATGCTGCGATCGATCGCGGTGTCACGTTATTGGATACAGGTGACTTTTATGGATGCGGGCATAATGAGATGCTGATTGGTCGTGCGCTCAAAGACCGCCGCGATCGAGCGATGCTATCTGTCAAATTCGGTGCTTTGCGTTCTCCTGATGGCGGATGGATTGGTACAGATGGGCGACCCTCATCTGTAAAAAACTTTGCAGCTTATAGTCTGACTCGTCTTGGAGTCGATTGTATCGACATCTACCGTCTGGCGCGCCTCGATCCCAATGTTCCGATCGAGGACACGATCGGAGCGATCGCCGATCTAATAAAAGCTGGCTATGTCCGCCATATCGGATTATCAGAAGTCGGTTCAGACACAATTCGCCGCGCTCATGCGGTTCACCCTATCAGTGACCTTCAGATCGAATACTCCCTCATTAGCCGCGGCCCTGAAACTGAAATCTTTCCTGTGCTTGAAGAACTTGGCATCGGGGTGACAGCCTATGGCGTTCTCTCTCGTGGATTGCTCAGTGGTTCCATCCCCACTGCACAAAGTGACTTCCGTGCCTTCCTGCCCCGCTTCAGCGGTGAAAACTTGGTTCAGAACCAGCGTTTAGTTGAACAACTAAAGCAAATCGCAGCAGAGAAAGGAATTAGCCCTTCACAAGTTGCCATTGCTTGGGTACTTGCCAAAAGCAAAAACATTGTGCCATTAATTGGTGCTCGTAAACGAACTCAATTGTCCGAATCTTTGGCAGCCGTTCAGGTGAACTTATCCTCAGAAGACTTGAGCCACATTGAATCAGTGATTTCTCCATCCGCGATCGCTGGAACACGCTACGACGAACACCAGATGAAGATGCTAGACAGTGAAACTGAATAGGCTTGTGACAGTCGTCGCATAACAAATCGCGTTTGCCGGAACGGAGAATAAATCATTTGTTGAGGTGTACAGTCGATCTCCGTCCGGTTAGTTCAACTGTTATGTAGCTTGAGGTGTTCAATGAGGATATTTGACAGAAAAGTACCTGTTTGTATTGATGATTCGGTATTGCAAGTGACCCGCCCAAAAACGGATATAGCAATCCTAAATCATTTGCTTGCATTATACGCGAGCTTTCTGGCTCGCACTGCAAGGATTCTTGTCTCGATCGAGAGAGGCGACTGATGCGAGGATTGCTATATATTGGAGCATAATTCTTGAGTATCCAAAAAACATTTATAGCCGTTCTCAGAAAGATGAGGTACGTAGTTGGGCTTCAGCCCTATACGTTTAAGTGGTTATATAATCTGTCAATCATACCTCATCTTTTTAAGAAAGGCTATAATTAGAGTTTACCTGTATGAAACTCAAACCTAAAATTACCATTGCCGACCATTTTTCCGACTTAGAATATCCAAGAATTGAGCGAACGAAACGCCATCAATTAATTGATATTATCAGGGAGCATCTCAGTTTTGCAAAAAGCATTTTTTTATTATAGTGCGAGCTTAAGAACTCGCGTATTCTACAAATCGCGAGTTCTTAAGCTCGCACTATAAATGCAAAACTGAGATGCTCCCTATCACCCTCTCAATTTGTGCCGTGATTTGTGGTGCTGATAAGTAGTAGGACACAATTAATTACCCAAAATACCGCCTAAAAACCTTGCCTCTTCAAAAGGCTTGATGTAATTAATTGTGTCCGGTTACTTACATGGGTGGATCTTGAAAGTTACGGGCGCCGCTCAATACGAATGGTTAAAGAAAATTTGAGAATTGCCGAATGGCATACCTTCACATGACACAATTGCGCGAGTATTTTATCGGCGAAAACCGGAGCAATTTCAGAAATATTTTTTGAGTTGGATTCAATCTATTAGTTGCTTCAATCCCGGAGAAGTAATCGCAATTGATGGCAAAACTCTTCGCCATTCTTACGCTCGGAGAGGAGATAAAAAAGCCATTCATATGGTCAGTGCTTGGGCGACCAGTCAAAGATTAGTTTTAGGACAAGTTAAGGTTGATAAAAAATAAGGAATGAGAATTAAATAACTTACACAAGGAAAGTGGGATGGGCTCTTATAGCCCGCCCTTTTTGGACGGGCTATAAGAGCCCATCCCACCATAACAATTAAAATTGTAAGTTATTTAATTCGCGATCCTTAACAACTCATACAGCTAGTTTAGCGGGACAAGCTCAGCTTAAGATTCCCACAAACAGCGAACAACGTCAAAGATGAAAATAGAACAATGCAAAGCATTTTCGATCGACTCAGGATGTCGGAGTCAATGAAGCTGCTGGTTTGGTAAAATGCCAGAGGCGATCGACTTACCAATAAAAACCGCCAGATTAATTTAAACTGATTAAAAATTAGGCTGCGAAAATCCGATGATTCACAAGAAGAACCGCAAAAAGTTACCCTTATTAGCAGCATTCTTAGTCTCGCAATTTATTTCTTGGTTCCTGAGTACGATCGCGCTATTTCTCAGTCTCTGGGTCATCGTACCAGCACCCGCGCTGTTCCTGTACCCTTTGGCGGTGGGAGCACCCGAAATCAGTCCTTGGTTGGTCGGTATCAATACGATCGCCCTTCTGCTGAACCTGCTCCGACGGCATCAAGGCAAAGTCTACATTATTTTACTGATTTGTAACCTGTTCGCCCTCATCCTGGGCCTGCTACCCCTGATTCAGTTCCCAGCAGCCAATGCAGCGATAGCTACCCAAATGCAAGCTGTTCAGGGGGAAAACTATTTAGCAGCCGTTCCTCAAGCCGATCGCGCGCAGCTACGCCCTCAACCGTTTATCCTCGCAGATGCGTTCCGAGGAATTCCGATTAGAGACGTTAGGATCGATCGGGCTATTGGATTTGCAAAACCTGACGGAGTTTCACTGCAACTAAACCTTTACCGGCCGGTGGAAATTGGCAAATATCCGGCGATTATCACGCTTTACGGGGGAGCTTGGCAGAGAGGCAATCCCGATTACAATGAGGAATTCAGCCGCTATATGGCCGCCCAAGGCTATTGTGTGGTTGCAATTGATTACCGCCACGCTCCCAAGTATCGATTTCCTGCTCAACTTGAGGACGTACAAGCCGCTCTTTCCTATATCAAAACTCATGCTGCTGATTGGGAAATCGATCTCGATAGGATTGCTTTGATGGGAAGGTCTGCAGGTGCCCATTTAGCAATGCTAACTGCTTATGATTCAAGTGTGCTTCCAGTTCGAGCAGTGGTCAACTATTACGGGCCAAATGACCTGATCCGGGGATACAATGACCCACCTTTTCCTGATGCTATAAATGTTCGAGCCGTCTTGCGTGCCTTTCTGGGAGGAACGCCAGACGAACTTAACGAGCTTTACCGTCGGGCTTCTCCCATAAATTATATTAAACCGAATCTTCCCCCTTCTCTACTGGTTTATGCAGGTCGCGACCATATAGTTCAGGCTAAGTTTGGTCGATCGCTCTACGAACGATTGCGAGCCACGGGCGATCGGGCTATTTTGCTCGAAATTCCTTGGGCTGAACACGCCTTTGATGCAGTTTTTAATGGCCCGAGCAATCAATTAGCTTTGTACTACACAGAACGCTTTTTGGCTCATGCTCTGAAGTCTTCCGATTACCAAGGAGTTAACTAAAAATTATCAACTTACTCATTTATGCTCAATAAACGGCGTCTAAAACTGTCTGAACTATTGCTCTAAGTCTCTTCATTTAAACTTCATAGAAATCCCCATTACTGCGCCGAGAATGTTGTGCGACGCTGCTGAATCAAAGCTTACCCCGTCAGCGGTGGGGCAACCGCGGGGGGATTGCCCCTACAAATTTCATACCCGAATTTAGCAACGTCAAAGCGAGATATTTTTCTTGCCACACTATATATAGTGTGCCTGCGTAAGTCCTGTAAATGTACGATCGCCCTCAGTTTCAGCGCCCAGCCTCCTGTTACACTGAAATCCTGCGGTTGTGTGCGATCGGTGCGATCGACCTTTCTGAAAAAACATAAAATTATGTAGCTTACAATACATTTATTTTGTTAGTGATTGTTTAGACTCTCCAAGTGTAGATTGTGTACTCTCCATAATTCTCCAAAACCCCTAAACGAGTGCGTTGTTTGCTAGACTGCGATTTATCGATCGTCGAACCGTTAAAAACCATAAGTAGTTTTGACTTGAATTCATCGGAATTGATTTGCACAAAATTTTTGAGCTGACCAGAGTGAAGATTAGTTACTAAATCTGTGCAACGCAGACATCTATGATGTTGACTCAAGTTAGTACAGGCTCTTACCATCTATTTTCTTGCTAATAACCGAAATCCAACCGCATCTCACACTGGACGATCGCGCCCGGCGGACGGCGAAGTGATTGGGTCTGGCTCCTCCAATCTTTTAGAGCCTGCCAAAAAATGCATTCTCCCTAAAGTTAGCTTTGACAAAAAATGTTGAGTAAATCCAACATATTCGTCAATCGTTAGACTTTTGCTAACATCTATTTTTTCACCACTACTTGTCCCGAAATCCCCATAAAAATAACCATGAGTGGAAACGAATCCCGCGTTCAAGCAATTTCTCAAATCGTCAACCGCAAACTGATGCCTGCCCGGCCTCCCAAGCGGCTAGAAGATATGTGGGCAACAGACGTTTTTAGTCTGAGCAAAATGCAAGAAAGTTTGCCCAAAAGTATTTTCAAATCAGTAAAAAATACCGTTCAAACCGGCAAAAAACTCGACGAGTCAGTAGCTGATGTAGTTGCAGTAGCCATGAAAGATTGGGCTATTTCCAAAGGAGCGCTGTACTACGCCCACGTATTTTATCCGCTCACCAACAGCACCGCCGAAAAACACGACGGTTTCATCTCAGTCCAAGGCGACGGCTCCGTCATCTCAGAATTTGCCGGCAAAGTTCTCGTACAAGGCGAACCCGATGGCTCGTCATTTCCCAACGGCGGCATTCGCTCCACCGCCGCGGCTCGCGGATATACAGCCTGGGATGTCACCAGCCCTGCTTATGTCATGGAAACAGACAACGGCATGACATTGTGCATTCCCACTGTTTTCATCTCTTGGACAGGTGAAGCCTTAGACAAGAAAACGCCGCTTTTGCGTTCCATTGCTGCCATGAACAAAGCAGCAACCAGAGTGTTAAAGCTGTTAGGAAATACCGAAGTGGCCCCGGTAAATTCCAGTTGCGGTGCCGAACAAGAATACTTCCTGATAGATTCCAATTTCGCCAACGGCCGCCCCGATTTACTGTTAGCAGGTCGCACCCTTTTCGGTAAACCTCCTGCCAAAGGTCAGCAATTTGACGACCACTATTTTGGAGCAATTCCAGAGCGCGTTCAAGTTTTCATGCAGGAAGTAGAAGAAAGAATGTACCGCCTGGGCATTCCTGCCAAAACTCGCCACAACGAAGTAGCTCCCGGTCAATTTGAAATTGCACCATTTTTTGAAGCTGCAAACGTCGCCAGCGACCACCAACAATTAACCATGACAATTCTCCGCAACACTGCGAAGAAACACGGTTTTATGTGTTTGCTGCACGAGAAGCCTTTCGCCGGCATTAACGGTTCTGGCAAACACGTCAACTGGTCGGTCGGCAATGCCACCCAAGGAAATTTATTAGACCCAGGCGATACACCGCACTCGAACATACAATTTCTAGTGTTCTGCGGCGCTGTGATTCGCGGAGTTCACAAATACGGGTCGCTGTTGCGCGCCGTAGTTGCGACTGCCAGCAACGACCACCGATTGGGTGCAAATGAGGCTCCGCCAGCGATTATCTCTGTTTATTTGGGTTCGCAATTAGAAGATATCTTCGGGCAAATTAGCCGGGGAGAAATTAAGGACTCTCAAGATCGGGGAATTATGAACTTAGGTGTAGAAACACTGCCTACTTTCATGAAGGATGCTGGGGACAGAAACCGGACTTCGCCCTTTGCCTTTACTGGAAACCGATTTGAATTCCGTGCAGTAGGTTCCGGTCAGTCTGTTTCCGGCCCGCTGGTGGCGATGAATACAGTTCTTGCAGATTCTTTGGACTGGATTGCTAACAAATTAGAAAGCGACTTGGCTAACGGAACTGAACTCAATGCTGCCATCCAAACAATTCTGAAAGAAGTGATGGATCAGCACGGTGCGGTTGTATTTGGCGGCAACGGCTATTCGGAAGAATGGCACAAAATGGCCGTTGAGGAACGGGGTTTAGCTAACTTGCGGACTACGGCAGATGCTTTGCCCGTGTTGAAGGAAGGATACATTGAAGACTTGTTTGAAAAGACAGGTGTTCTGACTCCCGTTGAATTGGAAAGCCGTTATGACGTTTATGCAGAGCAGTATTTGCTGGCAATTGAAGTCGAAGCCAAACTGGTAACAAGCATGGCAAAAACCATTATTTACCCGGCAGCGGTGAGGTATTTAGCTGAAGTTTCCGGCACGATTTCTAAGTTGAAAGAGATTGGGATTGAACTGTCCAAGGAAAGTGCCGAAAAAGTAGCGGTGCTGCTTAAATCCATGATGGATACTGCGAGCAAATTGAGCGATGCTTTAAGCAAGCACGATTTTGCTTCGACAGAAGACCATATGCAGTATGCTTCGCAAACAATTCGTCCTTTGATGGATGAGGTTCGCCAGTATGCGGATGCTCTGGAAGGTGAAGTGGCTGATGATTTGTGGCCGCTGCCTACTTATCAAGAAATGCTGTTTGTTAAGTAATCGTAAATCTGGTTAATTTCCGGTGATATTTGTAGGGACACGGCAGTGCCGTGTCCTTACTTTTTTTTGAGGTTAAATGAGTGTTACGCTGAATCTGTAAAACGCATTAAGGAATGAAAATTAAATAACTTACACAAGGAAAGTGGGGTGGGCACTCTTAGCCCGCCCTTTTTTGGACGGGCGGGACGCCCATCCCACCATAACAATTAAAATTGTAAGTTATTTAATTCGCGATCCTAAATACGAACGAGAGTAAGAGTTTTAAAGATTGTTGAGATACCGTTCAACAAATTTATCATAGTAGAAAAAGTAATCTTGCTGCGAAAAGCTATTATGCAAATTCAATCTCTTTTCAAACAAATGACTCTAGCGGCTCTAGCTCTATTTTTTGCGATCGGTTGCAGTCGATCGACTCCGAAGATAGACTCTTCCCCTGAAGCAAGTACCTCTAGCACCTTTAGAGTGGCGTTGGTCACCACAGGACCTAAAGATAACAACAGTTGGGATCAAGCTTGCTTTGAAGGATTGAATCTCATCAAAGATAAATTTAATGCTCAGGTAGACTTTACTGGCAGTATTGACGGCGAACATAGTGAAGCTGCCATTCGCAAATATGCCCAGTCAGGCTATGACCTGGTAATTGCAGCCAGTGGTGCCTATGCCAAAGCTGCCGAAAAGGTCGCTAAAGAATTTCCGCGAACGAAGTTTGCCCTGGTTACAACGTATCCAGGGAATAACAGAAATTTGGGGGCTGTTGCCTTTCGATCGGGTGAGGTGGGGTACCTCACAGGTGCTTTGGCTGCCATGAAGACCAAAAGCCATAAAGTTGGCTATATTGTGGGTGCACCTTATCCGGTTTATCAAGAAGAAGAAGCTTTGTTTAAGCGGGGAGTGAAGGCAACGAATCCCTCTGTTCAAGCCTCGACGGCTTTTCTCAACACTTGGAGCGATACGCACAAAGCTACCAAAGTCGCAACGGATATGGTTGCCTCTGGAGTAGATATTTTGGCAATCAACGCGGATGAGGCAGGGTTAGCCGCGCTAAAAGCCGTTACGCAAAAGCCAGGAGTCTTTGCGATTGGTTGGACAAAGGATCAGTACGAACTGGCTCCCGGCAAAGTCCTAACTAGCGTTCTGCAGGACATTCCCCATCTGGTGCTAAATGCGGCAGTGTTAACCCAGGAAGGTCGCTGGGAAGGAAAACTTTACAAGTTTGGGCTCAAGGAAAATATCTACGACTTTGCCCCTTTCCGTGGTACTCTCACGTCTCAGGAAGAGGAAACTTTCAAGACCGTTCGAGAATCTGTGACGACTGGCAAAATTAATGTTTCTCCTTAGTGTGCCGATGAATTGATTTACCGTTATTTGTCCTAAGTCCGATGAACAATCAACGCAACGATCGCGTTCTGCCGATTGCCAAAAGCTCCCGTTCTCATCCCTGGCAACGCTTCTTATCTATTGCAAATCAGCTCCGCTACGGTTTGATATTTTTGGTTCTCCTGAGCTTGCTGCCCGCTGGTGGCTGGCTGATCTACCTCAGCTTTCAGGCGCAGATCCGGCAATCGCGATCGCTCCAACAAGAGCGCAGTCAGACAGCAGCAGGGCAGATTGATAATTATCTAGATGACTTGAAACAAAAACTGAGCTATTTAGCTAGGGTCAAAGGACTCACCAACTTTCAACCTCAAGTGCAGCAGAGCTTGTTGGAAGGGTTGACTCGTCATAATGATGCTTATGAAGCAGTTGCCATTTTGAACCGGAAGGGACAAGTTATCGCATCAGTTGCACCCTACGAACTGCTCAAGTTAGAAAATCCAGCCAATTCGCCACTGTTTATTCGTGCTTTCAAACAACAGGAAGATTATGTCAGTTCTGTAGAAATTAATCCTAAAACTCACCAACCAACTACCATTCTGGCGGTTCCGATTCGGAATCAGCGAGATGAGGTGGATGGGGTGCTATTAGCACAGGTAAATCTCAACTTCCTCTGGTTTGTTGTTTCCCAAACGCAGGTTGGCAAAACTGGTTATATCTATGTAGTCGATGAGCGCGATCTTCTCATTGCTCAAAAGGGTAGTAAGCCAGAAACTTTTGAATTTCAAGATATTTCTCAGCGCCCTTTCTTTAAATTTTTGAAAGCATCCGAAGATACTAAGCGCCTTAATGTTTATCGGGGTCTAAAACAGGTAGAAGTAATGGGAGCCAGTACCTTAATTCGGAGCTTGAATTGGAATGTGGTTGTAGAACTGCCAACGGCTGAGGCGTATGCTCCCGTTTACCAAATGCTCTCAGTTATGGGAGGCTCATTGGCGGTGGTGACGATCGTCGCTGTTGGCATTGGCTTTCTATTTATTCGGCAAATTGTGGTGCCGCTACAGCGCTTAACCGCGGCAGCTACTGAACTCAGTGCGGGGCAATTAGAGACGCGGGTCAACATCCACAGCCAAAACGAATTGGGGACATTGGCGATCGCATTTAACAACATGGCAACCCAATTAGAGGAGCTGATTAAAGCAGTTGAATTGGAACGGAATTTTGTTTCAGCCATTCTTGAAATTGCAGGTGCCCTGGTGGTTGTGCTCGACCCGCAGGGACAAATCGTTCGCTTTAATCGAGCTTGCGAACAAATGACTCATTACTCCTTTCGTGAAGTGAAGGGACGCTACATTTGGGACTTGTTCCAGAACTCAGACTTAGCTGGACAAGCCAAAACTGGTTTTGAGTCTTTAAAAGCTGGTAAATTTCCCCAGCAGTATGAAAGCACTTGGATGAGCAAAGATGAACAACTCAGACTGATTGCCTGGTCAGATACTGCTTTAGTGGATAATCGGGGTGAAATTGAGTACATCATCAAAACAGGGATTGACATTACTCAACGGAAACAGGCAGAAGAAGAACTCAAAGCCTCGGAACAGCGACTATCTTTTATTTTCCGCAAAACTTCACTGGCAGTTGTGGAATGGGATTTAAACTTTAAAGTCACTACCTGGAATCCAGCGGCAGAGCTGATTTTTGGTTACACGGCTACAGAGGCGATCGGACACCATCCCGCAGAATTAATTGTGCCTGCGTCTGCCAGAAAGATGGTCGATCGAGTTATGAACGAGTTGTTGATGCAGGGCCAAGGAAACTACACTGTCAACGAAAATATTACGAGAAACGGCAAAATCATTATTTGCGAATGGTTCAATACGCCTTTAGTAGGGGATGGTGGAAATATTGTTGGAGTTGCATCTTTGGCACTGGATATTACTGAGCGCAAGCAAGCCGAAGCTGCTTTAAGGCAAGCAAAAGAGGAAGCTGAGATTGCACTCAAAACCTTACAGCAAACTCAGGCACAGCTTATTCAGGCAGAGAAAATGTCAGGTTTGGGGCAACTGGTTGCTGGTGTTGCTCACGAAATTAATAATCCAGTCAACTTTATCTATGGCAACCTGAGCCATACTGCCGACTACACGCAAAATTTACTAAAGTTGATTCAGCTTTACCAGCAAACCTATCCAACTAATACCCAAATTCAGGAAAAAATTGAAGAGGTAGAACTGGACTTCATTAGTGAAGATTTGCCCAAAATGCTGAGTTCAATGAAGGTAGGAGCCGATCGCATTCGTCAAATTGTCCTGTCGCTGCGAAACTTCTCGCGGCTGGATGAGGCAGAAATGAAGCCAGTTGATATCCACCAGGGAATTGACAGCACATTGATGATTTTGCAAAATCGACTGAAGGCAAATCCGGCTCATCCTGCTATTGAAATTGTTAAAGACTACGGCGATTTACCGCTGGTAGAGTGCTATGCCGGACAGTTGAACCAAGTCTTTATGAATATTCTGGCAAATGCGATCGATGCTTTAGAAAAATACGACAATCAGCGTTCTCCAAAAGACATCCAAAAGCATCCGAGTCGCATCACTATTCGGACTAAGCTAGTCACAAACGAAACTCAGCCCCGTCATTGTAAAAACGCGGTGATTCAAATTCAAGACAATGGACCTGGAATGACGGAAACTGTTAGACAACAGGTGTTCAATCCCTTTTTCACCACAAAACCAACTGGTAAAGGAACTGGATTAGGGCTATCCATCAGCTATCAAATTGTAGTTGAAAAGCACGGTGGCTTCCTCCAGTGCTTTTCTCAACCCCATCAAGGAGCAGAGTTCCGCATTGAAATTCCTGTGTTACAAAGCGGTGCTGTAGCACTTGTTGGTAAATAACTGCGATCGCATTCCTCTATACAGCATATTCCAGGTTCATGAAGTACAGTAGCAGCCTTAATTATGTGGTGTTAATCCTCTGCCAGATTTTGATCGCCCAGAAACAACTCCACAAGTGGGAGAATTAGATGAATTAGAAACATTTGTCGGCTCAAAAAAAACTTGCACCTAGTTGTGGACAGCAGTAGACCATTTTAAACCAGGTATTCTAGGATGGGTTTTAGGCGACCAAGCGTGCAAAAACTTTTGAACCACTATGGGGCATTGTTAATAAATGGAGATGCCATTTTTATGTGACAGATGGGTGGAAAGTTTACCCTAAGTTTATTCCCGATGAAGATCGGAGCCGACCGCAAAACCTATATGACAAGAGTTGAGGGTGAAAATACAAGATTAAGGCATCCTAATAGCTCGCCTAAAACGAAAAAGTCTTTGTTATTCTAAATTAGACAACAAGTTGCTAACATATTCAATTCAATTACTAATTCACGCTTCTAAAATTTGCAGATGTTCCAATTCCGTATCAAAATCAAATAAATCATTCTCGCTTGTCTGCGATCGCACTATAAGTTTATCATACCTTGATTCAGCAACGCCGACTTTCTCTACTATCTGACCGACAGCTTGGTTCATGGCACCCGTGGTTGCATCTGGATACCAGCGGACAAACTCACCATCGGACTGCCCAGCAACCAGGATGCCGCCGCCACTGGCTATGTGGTTGACGCCAATGTGGTCTACAGCGTCTTCGCTCGTCTGAATGATGCCGGTCAGCCCATCAAGGGGCTGATGACCTTCTCCATCAACTGGGATACCGGCAGGGACAAACAGGGACGGTACTACAATTGGGAATTCATCAAGAGTAGGACTTACGCATTGACAAAATCACAAAATAGTGCATTGATAAATATGAGTGGTCTACTTTCCAGGTATTTGACAATGAGAAAAACTACCAAACCCTCGACAGCACAATGCAACGCCGAAAAGTATATTTTATTTTTGCTCTTAGAACCAAAGTTTGGGGGGTGTAATAGGTTAGCAGAAATATTGGGAGATGTTTCGCATGATTCTATCAATCGATTTTTATTAAGAGAAAGATCTGAACCGAAAGATTTATTCGAGACAGCTCAGAATATTATCACCTTAGAAGGAGGAATACTGAGTATTGATGATACAGTAATAGAAAAACCTTATAGCGACCCCAAAATCATAAAACTAATCGGTCGTTTTTGGTCTGGCAAATACCATAAAACGATGATAGGCTTAAACTTGATCACCCTGTATTATAGTGACATCAATGGTAATTCAGTCCCGATCAATTAGAGAATATATGATCGAGAAGAGGGCAAAACAAAAAATCAATATTTTAGAGAAATGATGACGGAAATCATGAATTGGGGGGTGAAACCCAAAATAGTGACGGGTGATAGTTGGTATTCAGGAGTAGAAAATTTAAAATTTCTCAGAAACCAGAAATTGGGTTTTTTATTCGCAGTTAAAAAGAATAGAACTGTCTCCAGTGAACCTCAAAAGTATTGTGCAGTAGAGATTGTGGAGGTTTCAGATGAAGGAACAATCACTCATTTGAAAGAATTTGGATTTATAAAATTGTTTAGGAAAGTGTTCAAAAAAGATGACTCTAGACACTATATTTTATATTTACCAAACTCGGAAGAACTCGGAGAAACAACTAGAAGTCAATTTGTGACGATTCATGATACTCATTGGGGCATTGAAAACTTTCACAGAGCAATCAAACAAGTTTGTGGAATTTGTCGTTTCATGGTGAGAAATACCAATGCAATCAAAACTCATATATTTTGTTCACTTCAAGCATTTGTAAAATTGGAGTTGATGCGGTCTGAAAAGATAATTGGTAATTGGTATCAAGTACAAAGAAATATGTTCACTTTAGTTATACGTGAGCATATTTTTGCGAACCTTCAGAGTGATGCTATGGCCGAGAGTACATAGATAATGCTTTTTGTCAATGCGTAAGTCCTAAAGAGTTATTCCACACTGATCCACGGTGAATCGGATGGGGAAGGCTGGACAACCCCGCCGCCAAATCTGACATCGCCGGATTGGCAAAATAACCGGACGTATCAGGTGCAAGACAGCGTGACTTACCAAGGAAAGCAATAGCTGGTAAAAGTATAGTCATTTATTGCATGACATGGGAGGCGTTAAGTCCCTCCCCCTTCCCTTTCAATTTGAGCGGATCGACCCGCCTCGGCTGAACTACGCAGCTCCCTATCCCATTGCTGAACGCATTTGGGATTGCTTTTCTGAGGATATTGTACGCTGCATTCACATCGGAATTAATTAGCTGACCAGTCGATGTTTTGTACAAACCCCGCTTAATCCGCTTACCAGTAAACACAGGCTCTTTTTCGGTTTTTCCATAAACAGGAATTGGGTCTAAACCTAAAAAACTGGATCGGGATGTGTAGGATTCTTCCTGCACAATTACTGTGATTCCCGCCAACCGAGCTTTGTACTCCAACATTTCAATTAATCGAGAGTGAGGAATACTAACAAAGTTTTGATTGGTTTGCTTCCCTAACTCGATTTCTGTTTTCCACTGCGCGTTCTTGCCAATTACTAGCGTCCCAATCTGCTTGGTCAGCAAAAGGTTAATAATTAGACTGCTAGCATGATGTAAGTAATTATCAATTTTTTGATTGCGACAGCGAGTTAAGCGCTGAATGCGGGGCGAAGTTTTGCGATTCCCTTTGAACTGGGATTGCAATCGTGCTTTCCGCTTGTTGTAAAACTGGTTAATCGATTTCAATGGTCGCCCGTTAATCAACAAAGGGATAAATCCCGGTTGATTTGAAGTTAACGCCACTAAATTATCTAGTCCTAAATCAATACTAGCTACAAAGTTAGTGTTGCTACAGGTTGGCTCTGGTTTATCATAAATTACCTCGACTACATAGGAATCACATTTCGGAACCAGTCTAATTTGGCAAACCTGGTCGGGATTGACTTGGGTTTTAATTAAAAGTTCTGTACCCGAAAGTTTAATGATTCCTTTCTTCAACTGTTTGCTGCTAATTGCTTGAATCGTGTAGACGAGAAGGTTTCGCCCTTTAACTTTATCTTTGTACTTCGGCAGTTTTGGGCGACCCGTGAATTTTGAAGAATCAACTTTGTAAGCTTTAACGGCTTCAAAAAACGATTTCCAGTTCTTGTCTAAAACCATTAAGATTTGCTGACTTACTTTGGCAGGCAAAGCCTTGTAGGCTTCATGAGACTTCATCAAGCGGTTTGTTTCGTTGTAATTAACATAGCCCCACCCATAAATAAAACTCTGACGAATAACGTAATTGGCGGCATTGTAGAGGTTTTTGGACTTGAAAGCTAGTTCGTCTATTTGGGCGAAACGGTGTTCCGTGGATTTAATGATGTGCCTCTCTGTTAGCTGCATTTGAGACTTCCGTTCTTTGGGCTGTGCGTATTTCTTGTTAAACACTCATAGCGATATGATACCATTATTGTTTATAATTGCTTATAAACTCAACGAAGTTTTACAATACACCTGCCTGCAAGCGCATTCCTCCAACCCAAGCTGGACACCTGAAGTGGCCATTACCCTGTGGCGGCTCGCGCAAATGGGCTGAGGAACGAAGCGCATCAATCGAACACAATAGACCTGTTGCACATTAAACTAATCAAGCTGGCTGAAAACGTTCAAAGCAGAAGGGAGCCAGGGCTTCGCCCACAAGCTCTTCGTTGGTGAACGGGCCGTAGACCTCGAAAGAATGTAATTCCGCGATCGACCGCAGCCCCCAGAAGAGCAGTCATCTCCTGTATGTCTTTGGGCAGACCATAGGAAAAGCTCATTCCCATGCAGCCCAGCCCGATCGCCGAGACTTCTAAATTGCTGTTGCCCAGTTTGCGCGTCTGCATTGTTACTCCTTCGAGGTTGCACCTTGGTTATTCAGATCTAAGGGATGCCATATCGATACAGAAGCGGTATTTCACATCGGACTTGAGCAGTCGCTCGTAGGCTTCGTTGACCTTTTGGATGGGGATGACTTCGACATCCGCAGTGATGTTATGTTCGCCGCAAAAATCCAGCATCTCCTGGGTTTCCGCGATGCCGCCGATGCTAGAGCCGGAGAGACTGCGGCGGGCCATGATCAGGCTGAATGCCGACACATCCAGAGGCTTCTCAGGTGCGCCGACTAGGGTGATGTTGCCGTCGAGGCCCAGCAGGTTGAGATAGGCGTTGATGTCGTGTTTGGCGGAGACGGTATCGAGGATGAAATCGAAGCTGCCAGTGTGTTTCTGCATTTCGTCGGTGTTGCGGGATACGACAACTTCATCGGCACCGAGGCGGAGCGCGTCTTCCGTCTTGTCGGGCGAGGTGGTGAAGACGACGACGCGGGCACCGAACGCACGGGCGAACTTCACGCCCATGTGGCCCAGACCGCCAAGACCGACCACGCCGACCTTCTTGCCCTTGGTGACTCCCCAGTGGCGCAGGGGCGAATAGGTTGTGATCCCGGCGCAGAGGAGCGGCGCGACTCCAGCAAGATCGAGGTTGGTGGGAACTCGCAGAACGAAGCGTTCATCGACGACGATGCTATCGGAATAGCCACCATAGGTGACTGGAGCAGTCTTGTGCTTGTCTGGGGAGTTGTAGGTGAGGGTCAGGGAAGGGCAGAACTGCTCAAGGTTAGCTTTGCACTGGGGACAAGTTCCATCAGAATCAACCATGCAGCCGACTCCTGCCAGATCACCAGGCTTGTACTTCGTCACTGCCGAGCCAACCTGGGTAATACGTCCCACCATCTCATGACCGGGAACGATCGGGTAGACCGTGCCGCCGCCCCACTCGTTTCGCACCATGTGGAGGTCAGAATGGCAGATGCCACAGAAGAGGATTTCGATCTGTACGTCGTGTTCGGTTAGGTCGCGCCGTGCGATCGTGTCGGAGGCCAGCGGTGATGTTGCACTAGCTGCGGAATAAGCTTTCGTGTTGTACATAAATTGATGCCTCTATTGGTTTACGTTTGATGCCTGGTATTGTTCGTCGCTAACCTGTTCCATATGAGTCATCGCCGTTGGCGGTGAAGGTGGCGGCGACAATGCTTTATTGTCGTGCGTTTAGGGTTCGATCGGGTTGGCGGCGAACATCACTGCACCGTTTGGCCGCCGTCAATGACCAGGGCGTGCCCAACGACGAAGGCAGCCGCATCCGAGCACAGCCAGAGAACTGCCGCAGCGATCTCCTCCGGCTTGCCCATCCGTCCGACTGGCTCCTCCGCGATCACCTTCGCACGCCCTTCGTCCGTGCCGCCGGTGAAGCGACCCATCATCGGGGTGTCGATGTAGCCGGGACAGACGGCGTTGACGCGGATGTTCTGCGCGGCGTAGTCGAGGGCAGCCGCCTTGGTCAGTCCGATCACGCCATGTTTCGCGGCAGTGTACGCGGGGCTGCCCTTGATGCCGATGATTCCCGCGCCCGAGGACGTGTTGACGATCGCGCCGCGTCCCTGCTTGAGAATCAGCGGGATCTCGTGCTTCATGCACAGGAAAACGCCGCGGAGGTTGATGTCGATAATCCGGTTCCACTCCTCCTCCTCGTACTCCGCAGTCGGAGCCGCCTTCCTCGGCTCAATGCCCGCGTTGTTGAAGGCGAAGTCCAGCCGCCCGAAAGCCTCAACGGTCTTGTCCAGAGCCGCCTTCACGTCCTCAGATCGCCTCACATCGCACTTGACGGCGATCGCCCGTCCGCCTTGCTCTTCGATCAGACGAGCCGTTTCTTGATTGCCCTGTTCTGAAACATCAGCACCCACCACGTTAGCGCCCTCACGGGCAAACGCCAGCGCCGTAGCTCGACCGATGCCGCTCGCTGCTCCGGTTACAAACGCAACCTTTCCTCTGTAGCTTCCATTCTCGTTCGTTGTCATCTTTTACTCCTTACTGCTGATTCGGGAAGTCTTTGTCGCAAGCAGTTTGATTTCTATCTCCTTTGACGTTGCTACTGAATTCGCTCGATTGTCACATCTACAGAACCAGGCACATTCAATACCTCGATGCCACCGTCTATTTTTCCGAGGATCGCGAGTCCGTTGGAGTAGCCAAAATCTCGATAATAGATCGCCAAATTTCCCCAGGGAGCGTAATACGCAAGATCGCCAACAGACGGATCGCTGCCTGGGGGTGCATCTTCTGTCGATAATCTTTTTGGCAGATTGCTGATTTTTTCGGTGCTCGCGTAATCTTCTAACGTCAGGGTTAAGGGCAATAGGGCAACAAAATCCTGAGTCGTTTTGCTGTCAATTAACGTGGCTGTAATTACTTGGTCTCTGACTTTGATGTCGATCTTCATACTGTTGGCCGGTTGGATCGATACTTCAGTCGGTGTCTGCGACGAGGCACTGGTCGGCATCCTGTTGTCGGCACGGCAGGCTGAGGCACTCAGGGACAGCTCTAGGGCGAGGAGCAAAATCAGCATTCTCTTTTGGCAGCTTTTCCCCTTGAGGGGAAACCATTTCACAAGCATTAATATATTCCTTGTTTTTGCTTGCATAAAAATCCAGAATGCCTGCAAGAAGTCGAAACCGTTTTTCCTTGCCTTAGCTTTATCTTAGGCATCCTGACGGGCAAGCCATAGAACGATCGTCCAGGATAGTTGTACAATCCTGCAAACTTAGATATAAACGCTGCTAAAACGAGTGAAACGTGCGATCGCTTTCACGAACGCCCCTAGGCACAGCGCAAGGCATACAGAGCACAAGCCTACAGAGACGAACTGGTTGAGCGGGACAGTTCAAAACTCAACCAACGGGTTTAGGTCGTTTTAGGCTTCTGAGTGGCGACTAACGAAGCAGTGTAAATGAGGTATAAGCTGTGGAGCATTTAAACCATTAACGCTCCAGGTAAGGTGCGTCATTCGCGAACACTTACTATACATGGGAAACGCTTATTGACGCTCCGCACCCTACTATCCTCCTTTAAATGCCGAACAGCTTAGCCTTTCTCAGGTAGATGAGGTATGAGTATTAATTGGTAATCGGAGTTGATGGCGGTGCTTACCTCACTTAGCTCTACATATAGCGGTTCTCAGATAAATGAGGTATACAGAAACCCTGTATTGTCAAGCTTTCCAGGTCAAAATTCGTACCTCACCTTTTTGAGAAAGGCTATAAGCACAATTAAGAGGGCTAAAGCCCAACTACGTACCTCACTTATTTGAGAACAGCTATAGTTAGGTTCAGAGCCTCACTAACGACCAAAAATTTTCCGTTACTAAAACTAAACCTATGTAAGCGCACCAGTGAGGAATGCTTGGTACTGCTCTGGGGTGTCTAAATCGATCGCGCCTTTTGGAAAAGCAATGGTGTGAGTTTGGTGCAGATGTTGTTGAATGATTTGTCTTGCTCCGACATCTGAATTGAGCCTCAAGAGTTGGGAGAAATAGCGATCGCCAAATAATGCGGGAACGCCAACCGTTTCTAAATAGCTCGTTGCTACAATCTGATGGTGCGCGGACTGGTAGGCTACTACTAGCCGATCGATCAGTGCTGTCGAAACAAAGGGCTGGTCACAAACCAGAATCAACACAGCATTTAATGCGGGTTCTTGTTCTAATAACGCGGCTAAACCGGTACCGATCGATGTTCCCATTCCTGCTTGCCAATGCTGATTTTCAATAATTTGCAGCGGTAAATCTTCAACTTCGGCACGAGTTTGATGTATAGATGCGCCTAATACCACAATGACAGGATTGCACAGTGACGCAATACTAATTTCTGCTAGATGTCGCAGCAAGCTACGTCCTTGAATGGGCAGTAACTGTTTGGGTGTTCCCATCCGCTGCGAAGCTCCAGCCGCGAGGAGAAGTAAGCCGATCTGGGTAGGTTTCATGAATCGAGGCGTTGCGATATTTTAGAGAGATGCCTGGACGATCGCTCAAGACGGCTTGGATTTCTGCCACAATCGCCAGCGCGATCGCGTCTGGGGTCTCAGCGCCAATATCTAGCCCAACTGGAGCATAGAGTTTTGCCAGTTGTCCATCGGTGTAGGTTGTTTCTTGTTGCAGTTCCTGTAGCAACCGTTCGGTTCGCTGTTTTGATCCGAGTAAGCCGATGTAGCGAACAGAAGAGGGGAGTAGGACTCTGAGACTCTCCAGATCGTCGTAGTAGTTGTGGGTGACGATCGCGGCGACTGTTCCAGGCTGAATGTCGAGACGATTGAGCGTTTCTCGTCGGGCGAGGATTGTGCGATCGCTCATGGCAAATCGCTCGTGACTCAGTTGATTGGCGCGACAGTCTACAACGGTTACGTGCCAACCTAACGCTTTGGCAAACTGAGCGATCGGAACGGCATCCTGACCTGCACCAAAAATCATCAAGGGAATCGGCGGTTGAATTAATTCGAGCCAGACTGTAACTCGTTGGGTTGCAAGCTCGTATTGCTTCACTACAGATTGTTGATTTTGTAAAACGACTTGAGCATCAGGGATCATTGCCTCGATTAAATCTGGTTCCGTTTCGCCTAGCACGCCAATTGAATCCGAGGTTAGGGTCAAACAAGCGCCTAACTGGGTGGCACTGCCTTCAGCGTGAATGATACTAACCAGGACTCCAGGGACGCGATCGCGCCAGCACTGAGCGAAAAACGTGAGCGGATCGTGCGGTGGATGCAACCGTTCAACCAGGACTTGCACGGTGCCAGTACAACCGAGTCCAAAGCCCCACAAAATATCTTCAGTCGCCGTGCGATCGTAGGTCACAATCTTGGCTTGACGATCTGGCATCCGTTGTTGAGTGTGTTCAAACAGATCGCGTTCCAGACAGCCACCACTCACCAAGCCGACGGTTTCTCCATCATCAGTCATCAAGAGTCGCGCACCGGGACGACGATAAGTTGAGCCTTGAGTGCCGACTACCGTTGCCAGAAACGCCGCTTTGCCCTGACGTTGACTTTGCTCAAAGGCATTGAGAATGGATTGAATTTCACTGCTCATTTTAAATTAATTTGTCAGTAGTGTCCTGAAGGAAAAGCTGAGAAAACATCACTCACAGCAGCTTGTCCGGCGTAATCGGCAACTCCCTGATGCGCTTGCCCGTGGCATGGAAGACAGCGTTGGCGATCGCCGCCGGAATGCCGACCAGCCCCAACTCCCCCATTCCCTTGACACCTAGCGGGTTGACAACGGTGTCATTTTCCTCGACGAATATCGTCTCGATCTCGTGAACGTCGGCGTTGACGGGCACGTGATAATGCTGGAGGTTAGGGTTCATAATGCGGCCGAAGCGGTGGTCGATTTCGGTCGCCTCCTGTAATGCCATCCCGATGCCCATGATGATGGCACCGATCTCCTGGCTGTGCGAAGCCATTGGGTTCATGATTTTACCGCACGCCGAAACTTCGATCGTGCGCGTGACGCGGACGACTGCCGTATCCGGATGAACCTTTACTTCGATGAACTGCGCGCCGTGCACCAGCGACGCATACTTCTCACGCTCCTTCGAGGGCTTCGACTCAAACGTCTCTACGATCTCAGTGAGATTATTGCGCTTCATAACATCAGCGATGCTGACGAAACGCGATGAATCACTTTTAAGCCGCAGCCTGCCGTCGAGCATCTCAACATCGGAGGCGATCGCAGCCTTCAGCGGAGAGTTCGCGTCCCGGTTCGCCAGCGCGAGCAGCTTCTCGCCGATGGCTAGGGCAGCGCCGTGAATGGCGGAGCCGACGCTCGCCGTCGTCCAGGAGCCGCCTTGCGATGGTGCCCGCGGCAGCTTCGAGTCGCCGAGTTCAAACTTTACCTGGTCAGCTTTTAATCCCAGAAACTCGGCGGCGATCATGGTCATCACCGTGTAAGTACCGGGACCAATGTCGCTGGTCGCGCTGGCAACCTGCGCCGTGCCGTCCGCGCGAAAAGTAATTCTGGCGGTGGCGGGCATCTGCATAGCACCCCAGACGCCGGTCGCCATTCCCCAGCCGACCAGCCATTGGCCGTCGCGCATTGAGCGCGGTTCTGGATTTCGGTTCTTCCAGCCAAATTTCTCCGCACCGAGCCGGTAGCACTCGCGCAAAGCCTTGCTCGACCACGGTTTCCCGCTTTCAGGGTCGGTTTCAGCGTAGTTGATGAGACGCAGTTCAAGCGGGTCGATCTTGAGCGCGTAAGCCAGTTCGTCCATCGCACATTCGAGCGCGAACATACCGCTGACGGCACCGGGGGCGCGCATCCATGTCGGTGTCGAAAGATCGGTGTTGGTAATTTTGGTCGGCGCAAAGAGATTCGGGCAGGCGTAGACCTGACGGGTAAAAGCAGTAGTGTCGTCCATGAACTCCTCTAGAGAGGAAGTGTTATGCACGACATCGTGAATCATCGCCGTCAGTTTTCCCGATCGCTCGGCACCGAGCGCAATCTTTTGGATCGTGTCGGGGCGGTAGCCGTGACCGGTGTACATCTGTGTTCGCGTGTAAACGACTTTGACCGGGCGCTTGAGTTCACGCGCCGCCATCACCGTCAGCGCGGGATAGTAATTCGGTTTGAGCGACGAGCCGAACGCTCCGCCGACGAAGGGCGAGACGACGCTCACGTTCTCCTGTGCGATGCCGAAGCTCGAAGCCAGATGCGTCCGCAAGCCAAAGATGTTCTGAGTCTTGTCGAAGATCGAGAGTGTATCTCCCTCCCAAAAGGCGATGGCACCGTGCGGCTCCATCGGGTTGTGATGATGGATGGGAATGCGGTACTCGGCTTCTATTTTCACCGGTGCATTCCGCATCGCTCGATCGGGATTGCCGCGGGGCTTCTCCGGCTGTCTCTGCGAGGGTACACGCGCACTCGTTCGCGCCGCCTCAGTGTCGGTTACGTGCTGCTCAGCGTTATATGTGACTTTGACGAGGCGTGCTGCGTATCGCGCCTGTTCGTAGGTCTCGGCGACGACGAGCGCTATGGGCTGCATATTGAAGTAGATTCTGTCCGACTGGAGCGCACGGAACGATTTGTCCGGCTCTTCGGTGGCGGTGGTCGGCGTAGAAGCCTTCGGTCCGAATTTCGGTGTGTTCAGGTGCGTGAAAACGCGGATCGCGCCCGGAGCGCTTTCAGCCTCACTCGTGTCGATTGTTTTGATTGCGCCTTTAGCTATACTGCTCGTGACGATAAAACCGTAAGCGAGATTGGGAACCTTAAATTCTGCGGCGTATTTCGCCTTGCCCGTCACCTTCGCCACGCCATCGACGCGGCTCATTTCTTTTCCGATGTATCTTGCCATTGCTTTTCAACCTCCTATGTTTACGCCGCATCGCCCGTCATCGCTCGCTGCAAAGCAAGAACAATGGCGCGTTTTCCGAGTTCGACTTTATAACCGTTATGTTCGAGCGGTTTCGCATCTTTGAGAGCCGCTTCGGCAGCAGCCTGAAAAGTTTCTTCCGTCGCAGGTTTTCCGATCAGAACTCTTTCCGCTTCAGGTGAACGCCAAGGTTTATGCGCGACACCGCCCAAAACAACACGTGCCTGTTTGATGGTGTTGCCGCTTGTTTCTAATGCAGCAGCCACGGCAAGCAGTGCAAAAGCATATGAAGCGCGATCGCGAACTTTTAGGTAATAAGACTGGTTGGCGAAGTTATTCTTCGGCATTTCGATCGCGACGATCAATTCCCCATGCTGAAGATTGTGATCTTTTTCCGGCGTGTCACCCGGCAAGCGATGAAAATCCTCGATCGGGATGGTGCGTTCTTGCCCGTTCGTGCCGCGAATCCTCACGACTGCATCAAGCGCATAAAGCGCATTCGCCATATCGCCCGGATAAGTCGCCACGCATTTGTCGCTGTAGCCAAAAATGGCATGAATGCGATTAAGCCCCTGAAGCGCTCCGCATCCGCTGCCGGGATCGCGTTTGTTGCACGGCATAGCGATGTCGTAAAAATACTGGCAACGAGTGCGCTGCATCAAATTTCCCCCGTTGGTCGCCATATTGCGAAGCTGCGCGGAGGCACCGGCTAAAATCGCCATTGACAGCAGCGGATAATTTTGCCGGACGAGCGCATGGTTAGCCGTATCGGTATTTTTGGCTAACGCGCCGATCGAAATTCCGTTCGAGGTCGATCGAATCTCCGCCAAATCTAAACGTGAGATGTCAACAAGTTCGCTGGGACGCTCGACGTATTCTTTCATCAAATCAACCAGATTTGTCCCGCCTGCCAGAAACTTTGCCGTTTGATTAGCGGAAACGGTGCCAACGGCGCTTGCCGCATCGGTTGCGCTTGAATATTTAAACGATTTCATCGGCTTTGCCCTCCTGATTCAATGCAACGGCAATTTCTTCATCGGTCGCGAAATGCCAAGTCTGGGCTGTTTCGCGCCCGGACTGAACTTCTCTGATTGCCGCAACAATTCCCGGATACGCGCCGCAACGGCAAATGTTGCCGCTCATGCGTTCTCTGATTTCTTCATCAGAGAGTTTTAAATTTTGGGCGATCGTCCGCACATTGTTCGTGACGTGACTCGCGTCGCCGTTTTTCGCTTCCTGCAGAAGCGCCACCGCCGAACATATCTGCCCCGGCGTGCAGTAGCCGCACTGGAAGCCGTCGTGTTTGATGAACGCCGCCTGCATCGGATGAAGATTGTCGCCGTCAGCTAGCCCTTCGATCGTCGTCACCTCTTTCCCCTCGCAACTGGCGGCAAGTGTCAGACACGAAAGCACGCGGCGCCCGTCCACGATCGCCGTACAAGCGCCACACTGTCCCTGATCGCATCCTTTCTTGGTGCCGGTCAATCCAAGTCTTTCGCGCAGGGTGTCGAGCAGCGTCGTGCGCGAATCCACTTCCAGGCGTTGAGTCGAGCCGTTGATTTTCAAAAGAACCTTAACGGCGTTTTCAACCCCTGGGGTCGGGGCGAACACGGCGTCGGGCGCAGCCGCGAGCGTGGCAAAGGACTCCTCTTTAGCCAGCAGGTGGAAGGCGAAGGTGCCGAGTGCAGCAGCCATACTTTGCCCCAAGAATTTGCGGCGAGCAGCGCCGGAAATACCGAGTTGGTCGAGCAGTGTTTCTTCGTCCGCGCTGAGCTGCGAATCGCTATCGGTTGAATTGAAATCTTTCCGTTCTTGATTATCGTCCATGATGCTCCTTGCAAAATTCTCAAACAACCCCTGGAAAACTGTTTGTTTTTCGCGCCGACTCTTCTAACGGTCTGCACCCACCGAAGGCGCTTCTCTGCAATATTTATTTACAACGTGTCCCTATTTGCAGGTATCTCGGCGGCCACCCGTATTGAACCAATATCATCCACTCCAAGCTAAAGAGGCTCGAGCCCCAGCTATATGTTCTTCCTTTCCAGTTAGCAAGGCGAATAAGGCGTATTCCACGGGACTAGCATTCCAGAGTTCTATGATGTGTTCCTTCATATAAGACCATACGATCCCACCAGCAGTTTGGTAATGCTCGATCGCATCCTGGAGAACTTGGTCGCCGAAGGTGGCATAGAAACAGACGAAATCCTTGGCAGGATCGCTGACTGCGGCTTCTGTCCAATCGATTAGTCCCATCAAATTTCCGTCTTTGTCCACAAGCGTATGACCGGGGTGAAAGTCTCCGTGAATCAAAGCCGAATGCCCAGGCCACAAGGCATCATTGGCAATCCAGTCCTGCCAACGTGTCCAGCGCGTATCAGAAACACCAAGCAGTTCTCTGGTCTTCTCCATATTCTCTGCCATAGATTGCCGCACTCGATCGACTGTTTGAACTCGGATACTGAATTGTTTCACTACCTCAATGTGTGTTCTGTGAAGTTGCGCCAGTGTTTTTGCTACCGAATAAATATATACAGCAGGCGGGGACTTCGGATCGATGTACCATACATAATTGCCGATATCTGGATCTATAGTCCCGGCAGGAGTTCCCTTTAATAGCGGATAGGCAACCAGTTCATCCGAAACAATTTTCCAGACGGGAACGCTCACATCGACTTGGCTTTTAACCAGTTCAAGAACTTCTCTTTCATAATACATACGCTCGAGAACATCAAGTCTTCTGGGAAATCGCAATACCCATTTGGTATTATCCTCTTTGGCAGTAGCAAACGTAGTTATGAAGTCCATTCCGGATTTGTTAATATTTAAGTTGTCTGCGTCCAAAATGAAGCCATTTTTGTCGGCGATGCTAAGTATTGTCCTGATTTGGTAGTCTTCACTAACAGATTTAGTCATTTTAAATTCGCTCCTTCACGAGCATTGGCTAACATCTATATCAGGCGTTCACCTCAAATTAACCCAACGTAACATCAATATAATATAGCCGCACTACACCAAAGGGCTAGAATGTGGAATCAAGGGCGACATTAAGCGAGCAGAGAAAGCGATATGACCGTTGCGGTGAGCAGTTTCATTTTCGTCCTGTCGATTCAGTGTAAGCAGCAAACAGACCCTTTTGCGACCGATCGCCCCGGACAGTGCCGGTAAAATACTCGGCTGGTTCCTTGGC
Source organism: Microcoleus sp. N3A4 (assembly GCF_036701805.1). Lineage (NCBI taxonomy): Bacteria > Bacillati > Cyanobacteriota > Cyanophyceae > Oscillatoriales > Microcoleaceae > Microcoleus > Microcoleus sp. N3A4. The sequence goes on along the minus strand of NZ_JAUBRJ010000024.1, from coordinate 31,959 downwards.
AGAAGGCTGTGCGCCACTTCGTTTGATGTCCATCGTCTGAATTCCTTTGGCTACCCCAATTGTAGAGATCGAGCACTTAGCGCCTGCTCTATCAATAGGGATGAATTGTTTAAGAAGCAAGGTTCGCCTTGATGCCCTTTTGGTGGTCAGTAGGGGAATCTCTTGCCCAATCAAAACTGAGTTTACTCTTGTATAAAAATCCAGAATGCTTATAATAAGCCGAAATGGTTTTTCATTGCTTTAGCTTCATTCTAAAGGATTCTCAAGGGCAAGCAATAGAACGATAGTCTAAAATTGTTGTACAATCCTGCAAACTTAGAAATGAACGCTGCAAAAACGAGTGAAACGTCCGATCGCGATTTAATGAACGACCCGCAGGCTCTTCGCGAGGCAGACAGAGCGCAAGCCCACAGAGACGAACTGACTGAGCGGATTGCACAGGCGATCCGTCATGATGGGACGATCGAGCCGCTGAAGGGATTGCACTTCTACCGCTCCTCCTCACCTTCGGAATGCGTTCACAGTGTCTCTATCCCTGCCTTTTGTGCGATCGCCCAGGGCAGCAAAGAAGTGCTTCTGGGCTGCGATCGCTATCAGTACGACCCGATGAATTATCTGCTGGCTACGGTCGAACTGCCAATTGTCAGCCAAATTCTGGAAGCGTCAAAGGCGCTACCGTACCTTAGCCTTCGCCTCGATCTCGACCCCAACCTCGTTGGCTCAGTCATGGTCGAGGCAGGGCAGCCCTCATCGCGCAGCCGTGCTGATGTGAAAGCGATTGACGTAAGTCCGTTGGATGCAAATCTGTTGGACGCTGTGGTGCGGCTCGTCAGGCTTATAGATTCCCCTGGTGAAGCTCATGTTCTCGCACCACTGATTAAGCGGGAAATCATTTACCGACTCCTGATGGGAGAGCAAAGTAGTCGGCTATGTCATATTGCAGTTCTGGGTGGCTCTACCCACCAAATTGCTAGAGCCGTCGATCGACTTCGTAAAGACTTTAACGAGCCGCTTCGGATTGAAAGCATCGCACGAGAACTGGGAATGAGTGTTTCAGGCTTTCACCATCACTTCAAGTCTGTCACTGCAATGAGTCCCTTGCAGTTCCAGAAGCAACTGCGGCTCCAGGAGGCTCGCCGTCTGATGCTGGGGGAAAACCTTGACGCTAGCAGTGCTGCCTACCGCGTGGGTTACGACGATGCCTCGCACTTCAACCGCGAGTACAAGCGGTTCTTTGGTGCACCACCGATGCGCGATGTGGAGCGGCTGCGAGAAGCTGTTAGGGTTTCGTAGACTTTATATTGTCAGTCGCGCGATCGCTCCTGCATCAGTTAGTATTGCTACACTCCGAGGGTGAGAAACTGTAACTTGATTCTTAGACAAACCTACCCATTGTTGCTCAATTGTGGGTAGCTTTTTCAAAGCAAGTTCTGCTTCTGTACGGTTTTCAGTACCCAAATGTGGTCTAATATCGACTACCATAAGACCGCATTTCACAAAAAGTGTATGCCACGCAAGAGAAATAGATGGTTTAAAGCCTTGCGGAGCGATCGCCCGTGAATTGGACAAACTTCAAGCCTACGCCGACCGTCAAGGTTGGAATATGTCACAAGCCTACGCGAGAATGGATTAAAGGACTGCCATGTTACTCGGATTCAAAACCGAATTAAAACTGAATGCCCGACAGCGCGTACTGCTAGCCAAGCATTGCGGAGTGGCGCGTCACGCTTGGAATTGGGGTTTGTGGCTGACCAAAAACATTCTCGACCATAACAAAGCTCATCCAGAGGAAAAGCTCAAATTTCCCACAGCTATTGACTTGCACAAATTGTTAGTAGCTATGGTGAAGTCGGAGAATGCTTGGTATTACGAGTGCAGTAAATCTACACCACAACAGGCATTAATGGCATTGCGAGAGGCATGGAAGCGGTGTTTCAAAAAGACAGCGGGAGTGCCGAAGTTTAAAAAGAAAGGACGACGAGATTCTTTCACGCTGGAAGGTACGGTTAAAGTCTTGGGTAACAACAAAATCCAAGTTCCGGTGATTGGTGTTCTTAAAACCTATGAAAGACTGTCGCAAGTCCCGACTAAATCTTGCACGATATCCCGGCAAGCGGATAGGTGGTTTATCAGCTTTCGCTTTAAGGTAGAAGAGCGAAAGTCAGGCAGGACTTGCGTTGTAGGAGTCGATCTCGGCGTTAAAGCATTGGCTACCCTCTCAACGGGTGAGGTAATTACTGGTGCTAAGTCCTACAAGAAATATGCAGCCCAACTATCAAGAATGCAGTGGCTGAGCCGCCATAAAACCATCGGTTCAATCAACTGGAAAAAGGAGCAAGTCAAAATAGCTAGACTGCATAGAAAGATAGCCAACATACGCTCGGATACGTTGCACAAGCTGACGGCACTACTTGCCAAAAACCACGGCACAGTAGCGATCGAAGACCTCAACGTGTCCGGCATGATGAAGAATCACAAACTGGCTGCATCTGTTGCTGATATGGGATTCTTTGAATTTCGCCGTCAGTTAACCTACAAATGCCAATTGTACGGTTCAAAGTTGGTAGTTGTTGACCGTTGGTTCCCATCAAGCAAGACCTGTTCTAATTGCCAAAGCAAAAAAGAAACACTCTCTCTTTCCGAACGAATGTTTGAGTGCAATCATTGTGGCATTTTTATTGACCGCGATCTCAACGCGGCGATTAATTTGTCAAAAACCGTCAGTTAGGCGGGGTTAGCCTGCGGACTGGTGAGTGCCGACACTGCCAGAATGAAACAGGAAGTAAGCTCTAAAGTCCAATTTTGTACAAAATTGGGTAGCTTTGGGTAAGTTTTATGTAACGGTTAAGGTCAGACTATAATCAGCACGGTCAAAGAAAGTGCTTTCGTAGCAGAGTGCTTTTTGTCGTTAACCGATCAGACTTAAATCTCTCAAACTTTAAACTCACAAGAGAATCTAAATCTTGTTTATGAGTCCTCGGATTTGGCGCGTTCAAGTCATATTTTGCTGTTTTAAACCCAAAAAATCTGCGTAATACTTTGAGTATAGACACTTTTTTTTGACGAATTTTTACAAGCTTTCTATCAAATATAAGTTTGGCGAATAGGAGAAAAGATATAGTATTAAATCGCACGCGGGGATGGGCTTTCAGAAAATCGCTAATCGCAACACTGCCGACAGTTTTTGATAACCCACCGTAGAAGAAGGGTTGCAGGGCGATCGCTAGGAGGGTGGCCGCGCGATCGCTCAACCGAAAATCACAGCTTTCAGACTAGGACTTCAAAACAGCCCGCACTATTGCAATCATCAAGAGCTTTGATACCAACCGGAGTAAATTCAATCTTTAGGATAGCTCTCCCTTTTCTCGTAAACCGCGAGAAAGTGGACTACTTGGATTGTTTTTACTTCGGGTGATTTTACCAGAAATTTTGCTGGACAAAAAGCACGATCGAAGACCGTGCAAATTATGATGCTCAGCACGGTCTATTACCGTGGTTTCGTGCTAGAGTGCTTTTGGCCGTTAACTCGTCTGATTTGAAAGTCTCAAACTTTAACGTTAGAAAAAAATCTAAATCCAGTTTAAGGCTTAGTGAAAGTAAATCATGAACACTAGAAACTTAGATGACCAGGTAGAAAGTACCCAAAATGGATCGATCGAAGTTGCAGGTAAATCCCATAATGTAACCACAGCTACTTCTGCCGATTCACCAAAAGAATTCAATGCAGAAGAGCTAGGACGTGTCTATTTTATTCGGCACGGTGAAAGTACCAGTAACGAACGCAACATTTTTGCCGGAGTTCTGGATGTTGACCTGACAGGATTTGGCAGGTTGCAGGCACGCCGTGCAGGTGTTGACCTGAAGAAAAAAGGTACAAAGTTTGACGCAGTATATGTCTCCCACATGAGACGCGCTAGGCAAACCTGTGAAATCGCCCTTGCTGAAAGTCAGGCCGTAAAGTCGCCCGATACTCCTGTTGAGATAGACCATCGAATTAGCGAAAAATCCTTTGGCATTTTTGCGGGGCGCAACCTAAATCTGCTGCGTCTAGCCCTGGGCTACGAAGGCTTCGAGGAAATGTTGCACTCGCACAACGAAGCACCTCCGGCTGGCGAAAAGATTGCCCAAGTTTACGCTCGCGCTGCCCGTTTCTACGAAGACAAAGTTGTACCGCACTTGGAACGCGGAGAAACAGTTCTAGTAGTGTGCCACCAATATGTATTGGAGCCTCTAGCACTTTATTTAAGCGGTCTACCGCCGACAGCTTATAAACACCTAAAACTCCCCAACGGCAAAGCTCTCAGCGGTGTGGATCTCGTCAAGTTTCGGGACAAGGAATCGGGCGGTGCCGCTTCGGTGCGGAAAGAGCTCAACGATCTTTCAATTATGTGGGCGATTTTGATCTATGCCGCCGCCTTTTTGGTGGGAAGTTTGGTAGGGGCAATCAGCGGCGCAGCAGGAGGGATTCCGTCAGCCCTATTTCGAGCAATAATCGTTGCGTGTCTTGCGGCCTCAACGTTTTATACTTACCTGGACATTGACTTTGCCGCGAGTAAACGCAAAGTAACTTCAACTGTGAAGTATCTAGTTTACGGGTGGATGGCAGTGCGATGGGCAGTTGGACTATTCTTAATATTTTCTGGATTTTTGTATCAGATCGAAGCCGATTTGTACAAAGTTTTGTGGGTGCTGTTTTGGATGGTTCCACCAGCCCTGACTTCCCCAGTTTTATCCGTGCTTTGGGGCGGCAATCTTTATCCGTCGGCTTTATTGTCAAGAACCCTATCAATCGTTGCTCCACTGGCGCTTCTGGCTACATTGAAGGTTGCCAATTTACCCATTAACATTGACAGCCTGATCTTTTTCGCTGTCATTTTAATTTTAGGTCTGGCAATACCGGGTGCGATCGCCCAGTTTTGGCGCGACAAATCTCCTGTAGAATCAAACCACCACAGTAAAAACTGGAAATTTATCGGCGTGCTGGCTGTGGCATTAATGGCTTTGGCAACCGGGTTTCAGTTTACTCCGGCAACATTCCTCAGCGATATATTTTCCTCAACGGATACAGCGCGATCGCTAGCTTGTCTGCAACAACTGGCAATTGGAACTTTGGTCTTTGTGTCGATGCGCGTAGCAGCTACATTAACCTCAGTGTTTACAAAGGGCAAGCTAAGTAAGGCAGAAGCTCGGGATGCTTATATCCTGCTTGTGAACCCAAACTTTTTCCTTTGGGCGGCTCTTTTCATCGGAGTTAGTGCAACTGCAAATCCAGAAGCCGTAAAATATGCAATTTTTTGGGCCGCGCTGGGCTTTTTCTGCATCCCACTCGTCGAGCAGGTTCTGTTTATGACTTCATTCAGCAATGATATACTCAGAGAAACACTGCGTTCTTCGAGAGTGGCAACAGAAGATGTTAAAAAGCTGTTCCTCCAATTGGATACGGATGGAAGTAAGTCGCTCGATCGATCCGAAATTACGGAGTTGTTAGGGTTAATCGAAAATATGACGACAGGCGAACGCAGCTCTGAAGAAGTCAGAAGCTACGTCACTGATTATCTGTTCAACATTCTTGACAGCGATGGCAATGGCAGTGTTGATTTAGCAGAGTTAGAAGACTACATATCAACCTATGGGTTGGTTGCTAACCTGAACGTCGTCTCTGCTACTGCATCCCCTGTTGGATCGTAATTGGCGATCGCCCAGAGTTGATACTAATATATCTGACAAAAATCCCAAAAATTATGTCAGCTCCAAGTTCAAGAAAGGAGCAATTTACAGATTTAGTCTCTCCACAGTCCGTCCAATTTTCTATTAAAAAACCTAGTTCTGTAATGAACTTGTTAGATATCAAAATCGGGAGCATGTAACAAATGTCACGTTATAAAATTCGAGCAATTATCCTGACAGCAGTCGTTTGTGTTGGCGTCGTATGGACGACTCCGGTGCGATCGCAGGAGCAAGAACAAGAGCCAGCTAAAGATGCCAACACTCCAAAGGTGGAACAAGTTCAACCAGAGAAACCAGCAGACCCCAAAGCAGCAACAACGACCAAAGATATTAATATTCCCGTCGATGAACTCAAACTCCTCCTGAAGCCGCTCACTCTCGAAGAACTCCGAGACGAGACAGCAGCGTGGATGCTTGTACTCCAACAAAAAGCCCGCGAAATCAGCGAAGCTGAAGTTACCATCAAGCGCCAGAATCAAGCCATCAGCCAACAACAAGAAGGCACTGATGCCCTAGAAAAAGCCAAAAAAGCCCTCGAAGCAGCGGAGCAAGCTCAAAAAGGTGCTGCCCCTGGTTCGCCGCAATATCTAGAAGGAACGAAAAAGGTAGAAGAAGCCAAAGAAAGCCTCAAAAAAGCTCAGTCAGCAGTCGAGAAATCGAAAACAACCAAAGCCGAATTAAAACAAGACGAGACATCCAATAAGACGCTGGAAAAAGCTAAAAAAACGGGCGACCTAGAAACAGCCAAACAAACTCTCGATAAAGTAAAGGTCGATCGAGATAAAGCCGTTGCTGGATCTCTAGCTTATTCCGAGGCGACCAAAACGATCGAAAAACTAGAAGCAGCCATCAAAGCGTTCGAGTCCGCCCAAGAAGCTCAAAAAGGTGCAAAGCCCGATTCACCGGAATACGAGCAAGCCACCCAGCAGGTCGAAAAAGCACACGAAGCCCTCAAACAACAGCTCAAAGATATTGGGGGTACTGCAACAGACCAATCCTCCCAGGAGCGAGACAACGCCACAGCCGCCGTTGCAAACACCGAAATTAAAAACAACGGGGAAGAGAAAGTTGCTGGGGAGCCGGGAGTCGTCAACAACCAACAGAACCTCCAACAAAAACAACAGGAACTCAAAACAACGACCGAAAATTTGCAAAAGAGTACCGATGCGGATTCTGCTGCAAAGAACCAACTCGTAGTCACTGTTACCGAACTCCAGTCGCAGCTAACGGCGATCGACGATCGCTTTAACGCCATCTTAGAAGAACTGGAGAAAAAAGGTGGCGATCCTAAGCCCTACCGCCAGTACACTCAAGCAGTTATGAGTATCGACGTAGATACCAAAGATACCCAAGGTTTGGGCGTGCGGCTTCTGGCTTGGGCAAAAGCTGAAGAAGGTGGCCTGCGCTGGGTGGGCAATACAGGGAAGTTCGTCGGGATTGTGATTGTCTCCGTCATTGTCTCTCAAATCCTCGGCGGGATCCTCTACCGACTGATGCAGGTATTCGGCGGCACATCGAGAATCATGCGCCAATTTATCGTGATGCTCGTCAAGCGCGGCGGAGTTGTAGTCGGGTTTCTAGTGGCTCTGACAGCCCTGGAAGTCAGCCTCGGTCCAGTTTTAGCTCTGGTTGGGGGTTTGAGTTTCATTTTGGCCTTCGCCCTGCAAAGCAACCTGGGTAACATAGCCAGCGGCTTGATGATTATGGCCTACAAGCCCTTTGATGTCGGTGACGAAATCAAACTCGGCGAACTTTGGGGATGGGTAGAGTCCATCACTTTAGCTAACACGAAAATCAAAGGCCTTGACGGTCAGATGTTTAACGTTCCCAACAACACGGTTTGGGGCGACACTATCGAAAACCTGAGTCACGCTCAAACTCGCAAATTTACACACTCCTTGCGGATTGGCTTTGACGAAGACTTGGGTAAAGTGGAGCAATTGCTCGTAGAAATTCTCAAATCGCATCCCAAAGTTTTAGCAGCTCCAGCCCCCAGCACGCAAGTGTGGAGCATTGAGGACTATTACATCAGTCTGAAGGCCGATGGGTGGGTGAACAAAGATGATTTTTGGACAGTCCATTCAGACGTGATCCGGATGATTCGGCAACGGTTCCACAAAGAGGGTATCCAACTTGCTGCTATCCCCAAAAGTATGGATGTATCACAACCAGATAATAGTAATGGCAACATTCTGGATTTCGTTTCGGAAACCTCTGTGCATCGGGGGGTAGGCTCGGTTTCGGAAAGCCCTACAATCTGATGAATGCGATCGATCCTGACGGACTCTTTGGTTTAATGAGCCAGAAAAGATGACCGAGCCAGAGATTTGGGTTGAGCCTAAGTGCAACCTAACTTATATCATGTTCGGCTAATCACTTGTCATTGCTAACGAAGTGAAGCAATCTCAGATGGTGGCGATTGCTTCGCTTCACGGAGTGACCCTCGCAATCACAAATTATATTGTTTCCGATGGCATCGGAACGATACCGAGGACACGGCGAGTGCCTAAGTCCCTACCGCGATTAATTGTAGGGACTTAGGCACTCGCCGTGTCCTGACTGTGGGTAATATTAATTCCGATGAAGCGCTGTTGAACATTTAAAACAGATTGTATGGTGCCGGGCGTCCGAAGTGTTTCCCGTTTAAGCGTAAGTGGTCGCCTCTGACGCACCCGGAACAGCCAAGTTAGTGGTTTAAATGCACAACAGCTTATCTGTAATTTGAGTGGAATTGGGCAAGTCTGAAGATTACGCCTTAAACCCCATATTCCGCACTCCCCAACTGGCACATACACGGAGCGATCGCACAAGCCGGAGTTGCTAAAGACCAAATAGGACGTTTCGATATTGTAGTGGATGACGATACTAACAGCATTGTTGAATGGAAGTGGCAACTCCTGCCTGTAGATAATAATCTGGCTCAGCCAGATCCAGAAATCGAAAAGCTGATTGCGACTTTCCAAGAAGAGGTCGATCGCAAATATAATCGACTAATTGGACGATTAGCACGTCAACTGACCCATCCTAAGCGTGAAGAAGAAACTGATTTGGGTAACTTAATTGCTGATATTGTTGCCCAACTCGATAACATTGACGTGGTTCCGATCGGAAGTGCTTCAATCCGCGGCACAAAATTAGGGCCTCTAGTTACATTGAGCGACCTTAAAATAGTTCTTCCTTACGACGGTGTACTTTATAAACTTAAAGTGACCGGCGTACAGCTCACCCAGATATTCGCATATATTATGAGACTGGAAAACAGAATGTCTGAGGATAGTTGTTGTTTTCAGGTCAGCAAAGGTATTCAGGCAGTTTACAGTGATTCCGAAAATCAGCTTGCATCTTTGAGCATTAATGGACAGCCCGTACAAGTCGATGCTAAATACACTATCTGTTGAGAGGAATTTAATTACAAAAATTCACTGCAGAGTCTAGACATAACAACTGAGGAATTGACAAAAGTAGACAACGCAAAGGTAGTTTCAACATCCTTCCACAATGTCCTTGAAGAATACTTTAGCCATCATCAAAATCTGAACAGCCAGATCGCAGGCAGATCGATCTACAAGTAGAAGCGATCGCGGCAGCAGATCCCGTATCCCAATGCAGTAAAAAGAGTGAATGGAATTCTCATGTACGCAGACTAAACCCGCCTATGCGGACGAGGGTTTTTATACCCGGAATTTCCGTTTCACCCGATATATTTGCGATCGTCGGGATGCTGCGGTTGCGCGCCAATTTTACAGATTCATGTACGGAATTTCCCCTTCTGTATTATTCTGAAACATAGCATTTCGCAAATAATACATCATTAAGGAATATCTATATGACACCTGTGAAGTTGGAAAAAGCGACCTTCAGTGAAGAGGAAGTGGAGAAGCTGTGGGAAGCGTTCAAAGCGTTTGATGAAGACGGCAACGGTGCCGTCTCAGTAGAGGAACTGGGGCAGGTAATGCGATCGCTGGGGCAAAGTCCCAGCGACACGGAGCTGCGCGACACGATTAAAGAGGTGGACGTTGACTTGTCGGGCAGTATCGATTTTGAGGAATTCAAAACGCTGATGGTGTCCAACCAAGGCGATCGCAAAAGCCGTCTCAAACTAGCATTCAGCGTGTTTGATGAAGACGGTAGCGGTCGTATCACTGCGAACGAGATGCACAGCGTCATGAGCCAGTTTGGGGTGACGGATCGAGAACTCAAAGAAATGATCGATGAGGTCGATCGCGATGGCGGTGGCTCAATTGACTTTGAAGAGTTCATGAAGCTGGTACCCGACGAGTCAGAATTAACAACTGGCTACAAAGATTCGCCCATTACCTTCACCAAATCCTCTCAGACAACCGCACAGGAGACGGCACCTGCCACAGCAGATCCATCTGCCACCGATCCCGATCCGGCGATCGCCGAGTTCATTCCGCAAGCAGCACCCAGCGACGCAGATCCAGAGGTGGCGAGGCTTCAAGAACTGCTGGCGCAACACCCGCAACAAGAAAAGGAGTCCGGTACCTCGCGCCTGCAAATGCAGATCGGTCTGTTCCGCTTGATCCAAGGAGCAGCTTACCGCTGTTTCCGCGAGAGTTTCTCCGCCAACCACGAAACTCACCTGCGCGTCAGAAACCTGCCATACAGAATCACCGACTTCGTGCAGTTTGTCCAGAAGGCGATCGAGCTGTACAAGGGGTTAGGTGTAGTGGAAAAAGCTTGCAACAGAGTGCTGGATGCAGCAGTCGAATCTCTAGAGAATGAGTACGCCCGACTAGAAGACCGTATCAAAAACTGGAAGGCGATCGAAAAAACGCCAGAGATGTTGGCAGAGGAAAAAGCGATGCGGGAGGCACGCCGTAAATCGATCTCCGTCAAGGAGAAGTTTGCCGCGGGCGTAGAATTCGCCATAACAATGAAGAAGAAGCGTTTCAGCTTCCGGGACATCGCAGAGGGCGTACTTGCAATCAACGAACTCAACCGCTTGAGGCAGATTGAGCTGAATGAAGAGCTGGCCCCACCGCCCCCACAATCGCTGGGAGACCCAAAAGATTACCTCAACAAGTGGAACCGCGTTATCATCTCCGATGCCTCAGAAGAAATAAATGGTGCCATGATGCCAGTAGTTTATTGGTATGAAGATTTCATGCCAAAGCTGCTTGCTGCTTTCAGTGTCAGCACCGCCGCAGACATCCAAAGCAACACGGTGCCTGATGAAGCTGCTTTGGATCGGTGGTACGAAGACACCAAAGCAGTTGGGGAATTTAGCCGCTATGGGGCAGATGTGGCAGAAAACTTTCACAAATGCACCCCAAAACAGAAGCTGGCCCTCAAGCAGGCATGGCGTCTGACACACTACTACCTCAACGGGGTGCAGAAACGGCGCGAACGCCAAGAGTTTGGGCGCGAGTCAGGGGCGCTCTCGCAGTATGTGTCATTCATTGATGTGTATTTGGGGCGCAGTGACGTGAAAGACTCCCAAATGCGCGTCAGCTTCCCCTATTACATTGGTCCTGCGGTGTGGCGCTTCTTCCACACCACTGCGGAGATCGTGGATACCAAGCCACCCGAACAGCAGAAAGCTTTGGTGGCGGCAGTCTTTAAGGACTTCTTTACACGATTTGCCACCATGTACCCCTGTCCCTACTGCCGCCACCACCTCAATATGTACGTGGTGCAGAACAAAGAGGTGGATATGTATCCGATGGAGTACATTTTGCTCGGACGCGATCCTCAGCTCAACAGCTTAGAGGTGTTGCTGGATGCCAAGCTGTCTACAGTTGTCGATGGCTCCTCGCTGCGCTTATTCTTCTGGAAGCTACACAACACCGTCTCTTCATCGATTGCTCGTTCCGAGGAGTGGTATCACAAAGATGAGAAAGCTTTCTACACTACCCGCTACTGGCCGAGTCTGGACTCGGAACTGGCACGGAGCAAAGCACTAAAGCATCTGAGCATATCAGTCGATCGGATATTCCGCCTCTACGGTATTCTCAAGCCAGCTTCACGCTTGGCTGGGGTGAGAGCAACATTGCAGAAGCTGTTAGACCATAGCGATGAGGAAGGCATTAAGGAGGCTTGCACGATCGCCGAAGAATACATCAAGGATTTGGAGTCGGCTGTCATCAGCGGCAAATTCCTTCAGGAGACATACCGTTTTGACCCCGCGCTGGTCGATAAAGCTCCATACTTTTCGCCGGAGGAGGAAGAGTTTGCCCGCAGCACCGTATTTGTGGAACTTGCATAAATATCATCCACCTGCTCTCACGCATCAATTACGCTACTTCGGGGGTTTCTTTAACGGCAGATTGACTCGATTGAGCTACATAGATACCGGATAAAATCACGACAAACGCCATCAAGTCAAAGAAACCCAAGCGTTCAGAGAAAATTACCCAAGCGAAGATTGAGGCAAGGACTGGCTCGAAAAGCAGCGTGACGGCGACGAACCCTGACGACAGCCTGCTGAGGCTGTAAGCCAAAAGTCCTTGACCCAACACTTGGCACAAGATGGCTTGCAAAATTACGAAAAACCACCCCATCCAGGAATGGGGAAACAATGTTTCTTCGGCGAGGGCGAGGACGGGAAACGCAAACACAGTCGTGAAGGCGCAGCGCCACAGCAATAAGGTTGCCGTGGTAAATCGTTCTCGCAGCAGTTCTAGCAGTATCAAATACGCAGCAAAACAAATCCCCGATAGCAAGGCGAGGGCATTACCTTGTACTTGGTTAGTGGCGAACTGCACGTCATCCAATCCCATAACGATCGCTCCCGCCAGTGCCAAAACCATGCCAATGATGAATCTGCTATTGTAGCGCCGACCTAATAACAACCACCCCCCCAAACCGACAAACAGCGGGTTCAAACCACAAAATAACGTAACGTTGGCAACGTTGGTTTGAGTCAGCGACAAAGACCACAGGAGGAAGTAGGTCGCTCCAAAAGTTCCCAATGCTACCAATAGCCCCAATTCTCGTATCGTAAAAGGCTTCTGTTCTACGGGTTGGCGATCGGATTTTTGGCGGTCCAAAGCCTCAAGTCCGCTCAACAACCCAAAGACGATGGCAGCGATCCAGCCGCGATGGAATGCTACGGCATTTGAACCTATTTCTCGTTCGCACAATTTGACGAGGATTGGTGCTAAAGATAGGGGGATCAGGCTGGCAAATAATGAAGCAGTTGCGATCCAAGCTGGTGTTCTCGACGACGGTTGCTGTGCTAATTCCAGTTTGGCTGTCATACTTTTTAGCAATTGTGTTGACATCAAGTTGTGCTGATTTTTTGAGCCAAGTCTTTTTCACTTGCTTACCGTTGAAACAAACAGTAATGGTGACCGAGAATTTCTTCATGGTACCCGCCACGCGATCGAACCGTGGAATCAATCCAAAATCTAAAATCCTCAAGCCCCCGACTCGATCCGTGGGGTCAATCCAAAATCCAAAATCCAAAATCTAAAATCGAATGACTACCCGCTCTCTAGGCGATTTTGTGGGAGATGAACAGCAGCTTGGCTAGATACGGCTATGTATAGACCGATGAGAACTAGGGCAAAACCTACCCAATTCGAGACACTTAATTTTTCCCAAAATATTGCCCAAGCCAAAATGCTGCTAAATACAGGCTCTAACAAATGTACTAAAGAGACAACCACTGAGGACAAGCCAGCAACGCTATATGTTAAAAGTCCCTGACCTAAAACTTGGCAGACGAGGGCGAGAAAAATGACGAACAGCCACCCATTCACTGAAGAAGGAAAAATCCGATCTCCAGCGAACACAAGCATGGGCAAGATGGATAGGGTCGCGATCGCACAAACCCACAACTGAATTGTGATCGGGTCAAATTTGGTTCTCAGTTGTTCTACCACCAGCAGGTATGCACCCATAAAAACCGCAGAGACGATCGCAGCTATGCCTCCTGTGACCTCACCAGTGGCGATTTGTTGTATCTGCTCGATTTCAATGGCGATCGCTCCCCCAATGGCAACGACCATCCCAATGAGAAATTGGCGGTTAAAGCCTTGACCGAATAACAACCACGCTCCTAAGCTGGTAAATATGGGGGTGAGATTATGTAGGATTGTCGAGATAGCGACGCTGGTTTGAGTCAGCGACCAAGCGACAAAGGCTAAGGTGGCAGCAAAAAAAGTCCCAGCACCCAGCAATAGCAAAAGCTCCTGACTGGTGTATGAATGCTGTTGAACGGGTTTGTCACCAGAAAGTCTCTGACGTATCGCCTTGTATCCTTGCCACAGCCCGAAGACGACACTACCTAGCCAAAAGCGATTAAATATTGTAGCATTGGGGCTGAGTTCAGCTTCACTCCATCTAATGAAGATAGAGCCAAAAGATATGGCGACTACACCGACAAATAATGAGGCGATCGCCATCGTCGTTTTATTGGATTCATTCATCAGGGGTGAAACAAATATAAAACAGAAAAAATTATGATTTGCCCTGAAGCAACTGTGCTTCGCGGCGATCGAGAAGTCTTCTCTAGCAAATCCCGGAGCTAAATGCTTGTTTTAGTTTTTTTATAGTTCTCTTTTTGAAAGATCGTCCCTTTCATTAATTAACACCTATCTAATACTATGTCAAGCACCATTTTTTACATACTTTACGGATCTATGGAGCCGGTTTCCAAATGACGACGATCAGCAGTTCTACGTTTCTGTTAGCCATTTTTTCTGCTCCAGGATGGAGTGCATTTTTATTTAACTTCGGCATTCTTGGTGTAGTCGTTATTGTTCTCTACCTACTGTTTGGTATTTTGCGGAGGGTTTTCCGTCAATTTACCTCCGACCTGGCGTTAGTTGCACTCAACGTCTCACAAACGCCGCTGACACTCATTGTGTTCGCGATCGGTTTCAAGCTGGCATTGCAGGCGCTATTTGTCGCTCCTACAATTTACATTACTTGGTTCCAACGAGGCTTGACCGCTTTTCTTGTCCTTGTCGCCGCCTTTTGGGCGGTTCAATTGCTCACCGAGGTTGTGACTTATGCTTTTAGCCAGTATGCCGCACGATCGGAGGCAATGTGGGATGATGTTCTGACTCCCATCCTACAAAATGTTCTCCCTGTAATTGTTTACTTGGTGGGTGGACTGCTGTTTCTCCAGGCATTCGGTGTTGACATCCAAGGTGTGTTAGTTGCCATCGGAGGAATCAGTTTTATCTTGGGCTTTGCCCTAAAAGACATTCTGGCAAACTTCTTCAGTGGGTTAGTCTTGCTCATCGATACACCGTTTCGCTTTGGGGATGTGATTGAGCTAGCCAACGGTAGAAGAGGCGTGATCAAACACATTGGGCTGCGATTAACCGAACTGTATCTCATTGACACGCACTCACAGATTTACATCCCCAATGGCGCGTTTGAAGGGCAGGAAATTATTAACCTCAGCCGTCCGACCAATCATTACTACTACACGATCTCCATTCCCATCAAAGCAGATGTTGCCCCGGCTCTAGCCATCTCCATGATTGAAAGAGTCGTGCTGGCGCACCCCGATACTATGGGCGAAATAGACAAGAAGTTAGAATTAGTTGACCAGTTTTATGGCTACTCTTTACCCGGGGTAAAATCGCAACAGAAGCGAGAGGCGGGACGGCAACGCTTGTTAGCTGAGTCTAAGGTGAATACTGTACTAGCTGAGATTGAAAAGGGTTTGGCGCACCTAGCCGATCTCATCTCCCAATTAGAAAAGGGCGGATTAGATGTAGAGGAGCGGCGAACAGTGCAAGCATACTATATAGAACTTTGTCAAAAGATTGGACTGGAATCAAAAAAGTCCGATCGACATGACCGTCGCAGACGCTCGATGGGTGAAGCTACGGGAACAGTATCCGATAGTACGTTGATTGGGCTGATACGCCGTTGGTATCAGTACTGGTTGAAAGACCCTGACCTATTTCAAGAAGACCAGCAAGCGTTGAAGCAAGAGTGGGAACAGAAGATTGAGTTGTTGAAGATCAAAGTCAACAAGCTGTTCTGGGCAATCAGTAATCCCAAAGGGTTAGACACGCGATTAGACGATCTGGTAGAACGCTTTCGCGAATGGTTGCGAGAAAACTTCAAGAGTTCGCGCAATGAATGGCAAGACCCCAAAATCTGGATCGATGACCTGAAAGGAGATTACACGCGAGACACGCTGGTGCGGTTCTATGTCGATGACATCAAGTTGGAACATTGTGAACGGGGACAGCGGATTCTGAGCGAAATGCGGCGTGAGATCGTCTGGCATTTGCGTCAGTCATATTTGTCTAATTGATTGTGAGACTGTTGGTCAATTAACAAGGGGCTTAACCCCTCACCCCTAATTTTATGGGTGAGGGGTTAAATTTCTAATTGACCGTATAGCTGTTGACTGCCCATAGCGAACGCAAATGCTTCGTTCTAAATGTCAGGGGTAACACCCCCTGCAAATTCGCCAACAGTCTCTTCTTCTGGAAGTTAAACAACACCGTCTCTTCATCGATTGCTCGTTCCCAGGAGACATACCGTTTTGACCCCGCGCTGGTCGATCGCGAACTCCATACTTTTCGCCGGAGGATGAGGAGTTTGCCCGCAGCACCGTATTTGTGGAATTTGCATAAATATCACATTCTTTCCCTCACCTGACACAATCGGTTTAAACTGACATCTTGCATGATTGTCAATCAGCCTTTCAAAGGCGGGATCTCCTGCCCGCCCCACAAGAAAATTCATCTTTTGTGGAACAGGCCCGAAAGCCTGTTAAGCGAGATTGGTGCAAGATGTGAATTTAAATAGACCTCTGGCCGCATTTTCAACACTCCCCTTCCCTTGTAAGATGATATTAGCGAATCAGGGGTCATATCAAATCCGGCTTATTGCACTCACTTCCCTGATACCTCATGCCCCATGCCCCATATCCCCTGCCACTTCATTGTGTGGCCGATCAACCGGATTTGAAATCAGACCCCTGACTGGTTCCATTTACTCGTTTCTCGTTCCCAGACTCAGCCATATCTTAATTACTTAATTTTTATAAGTATGGTAAAATTCGACGAACATAAACCCAAAACATAAGTTGATAAATCAACAAAAGATCAGTGATAAATTTGACAAGCAAAATGAAAAAATTCTCTCAAAATCAAGTTTCTCGGCAAAAGCGCCTAGAGTATAAGTTCGACAACTTTATGTCGAAGGGAGGGTTTTCAGTCTTTCTGGCATTACTGTTAGCATTTTTTGGTGCTTTTGTTGTGATGACAATTGCACGTTACCTGGCAGAATGGTGGTTTCCAAATCAAGGTATAGAAGATAACTCCGATTTTCCTTGGGACGTATTTGTTCAGCTAATAGGCCTAAGAGACACAGGAGATAATGCCAATTTTGCAACTAAGGTTGTGGGTGTATTCACAATTTTTATCGGCTTGGTACTATTCTCTAGTCTAGTTGCTTTCATCACTCAAGAATTTGAATCAAAACTTCAGTCCCTGCGTAAAGGAAAAAGTATAGTAGTAGAAGAAAACCATACTTTAATTTTGGGGTTTACAGATAGAATTGTAGACATTATTCAAGAATTAGTAGTTGCTAATGAATCGGAAGATGACGCAGTAATTGTTTTTCTGTCTAAAAAACAAAAAGAGGAAATGGATGATTTTCTTCGGGATAATGTAGGCAAAACCCAAAAGACACGATTGGTGACTCGCAATGGCTCAATCACAAATTTAAGCGATCTAGATAAGGTGGGAATCAAAGTTGCTAAATCAGTGATAATTTTGAATGATGCCAAAGCCTCAGATTCCGAAGAGTTTAAAACTTTATCTGATGCACGGGTAGTCAAAGCTATCCTGGCAGTGATGGCAGCTAATCAGGAAGACTCCTTGCCAGTAATTGTCGTAGAATTACACTTAGAACAATATCGTCGCCTCGCTGAAAACATTGCTCCTGGAGCCATAATTACTCTGAATGAAGCGGATATTTTAGCTCGAATTTTAGTTCAAACATCCCGGAGTGTAGGACTAGCAGCAGTATATTTAAACTTAGTGGGTTTTGAAGGAAACGAATTCTATTTCTATCGCCCCGAACAAGGCTGGCAGAGTGTAACTTTCGGCGAATTACCATTTCATTTCTCAACTGGTATACCAATAGGTGTGCGTCATGCAGATGGCACCTTGACAATCAAAGCCAGCACAAATTACAAACTAGCTGAGTCAGATGAAATTATAATTCTGGCAGAAGATGACTCAACTATCCGGTTTTTTCCCGAACCTGTAGTGCAACCATTAATTAAAGGTTATGCTTACCGCAGCAAATCTTTAGAACGCAAACCTGAAAAACACCTTGTGATTGGTTGGAACAATAAAACCCCAATTACTATTAAAGAATATGCTAAATACTTGGTGGCAGGTTCACAGGTTAACTTGGCAACACAAGATTTAACCAAGGAGGTGCAAGCAGAATTTGACAGTATTGCCAAAGAATACCCAGATATCAAGATGAATATTATCCAGGTAAATTTGGAGTCAGTTGAGCAATTGGGAACTTTAAAACCTTATGAATTTAACAGTATCTCAATTTTGGCAGGTCGAGGTGAAAACGCCGAGGAAATAGATGCTAAAACCCTCACGGTTTTGTTAGAAATCCGGCAAATTTTCAGAGAATATAAAAACAGCACAGGAAACCAAGTAACTACAGAATTGATTGCAGAAATAATTGACTCCCAAGACACTGACCTGGTAATCAAAGCAGGTGTAAAAGACTTTCTCCTCACCGATCAATTTGTGTCGAAAATTTTAGCCCAGGTATCCCAAGAGCCAGATATAATGTCAATATATCGTGATTTGTTCTCACCGGAAGGTAGCGAACTGTATGTCAAGCCAATATCGCTTTACTTTCCCAAAGAACAGATTAGCAAGCTGACTTTCGCTGATTGTGTATTAGCTGCACAAAACCGTAATGAATTGTGTATTGGCGTAAGAATTAGCGCCATAGCCCAGGATAAAAATCAAAACTTTGGTATTGATTTAATACCGAGTTTGGATAAGCAGTTAAATCTCAGTTTAGATGATGGACTGATTACTTTAGCTGAGGATGAAACTTGATGGCACTGTAGATTGACAATAGTTGCAAGAATACGGATCGATCAACTTTGCCTGAGAGCGGGTCGATCGAGTTAATCTAAATTATTGCATAATTTAGGAAAGGTCTAGTTGAGTATAAGCTGTTGTGCATTTAAACCACTAACTTGGCTGTTCCGGGTTCGTCATCCGCCAACACGCTCCGCTTAAACGGGAAACACTTCGGACGCCCGGCACCATACAATCTGTTTTAAATGTTCAACAGCTTATTACGTCGAACCTTGGGAACACGTGTTAACGCTATGAAGCAAGAGTATCAATTTCGATGTTGCATTCGGATGAAGTCAACGAAGAAGCAATACTGTTTGCTAACTGGGCTTACCGCAGTATTCATGACGCTATTGTTCCCTATCGGCACATCATCGCTGGTAGCTATCTGAGTTGGCTAATACAACTGCCCGACGCCATTAAAATTCTTTGTTCAACAGCAGAAGAAGATGGTGACATAAGCTGTTGCGGCATTTAACTTGTATGTCAAAAAACAATCAAACAATGAGTGGGGAGTAGGGGTTGGGCGTCCCGCCCGCCGAGTACGTGCAATTTAAATGCGCGACAGCTTAATACCGCTTGCGAAGGGTTTTGGGAAGGTCGTAGGTTATGGGGAAATTTAGTCAACGACCCGTAATATGCTTTGGCAAGTTGGGGCAATGATGAACGACATTAAAAAATACTTACAGCATATTCAGGTTCATGAAGTACAGTAGCAGCTATATTATGTGGTGTTAATCAGTAGGGTGCGTCGCTGCTTCTAATTTGATAAAACTTGCAGATTGACAGGTGGCGACGCACCTGACACGGGCGATATCAAGATTGTGCGTACCGCATATACATGGAATATGCTGTATGTGAGTACCTTAAAACTAGGAAAAGGAAAATATCCCATGAAGTTAGACAAGTTTGTACTAGCACAAAATATGGCATTTCTAATATCCATTCCACCAGAGAGTAATTTGGCGAAATTGCTCTCCTTTTGCTTGGCAACCAAGGCTAGAAAAAAGATGACGGGAACAGAAATCTTAAAAATCACCTGTGAGCTAATGGAAAACCCATCTAATTTGCCCTATTGGACTCAAGATGTGATGGGACTCGATTTAGATTACAGCAGTGAAGAGTGGAAAGCTTTAGGAGAAATGGGCATCAACGATGCAGAGGAGTTTATGACTACCCTGTGGCAAGAGTTGGAAAATTTGAATTTGTAATATCTCGCCCTGGCGTCAGCCAAGAAACTGTCAGGTTCCAAACACTCTATCAAAAGCATTCATCACAGCCGGATAGTTAAAAAACTCTGTCTTTAGACAAGGGATCGTCAACTTTCAAGAGAGAAAGAAAAATATGTCTTTAAATGTTGAACTTTTAGAGCAAAGTTTCGAGAAAATAAAACCTCGTGCTGATGAATTTGCCGCTAGCTTCTACGAAAAATTGTTTACAACTCACCCAGAGTTGAAACCGCTGTTTGCTACAACTGATATGGCAAAGCAACAGAAAAAGCTGATTAAGGCTCTGGTTTTAGTAGTAGAAAATATCCGCTCTCCAGAAGCTTTGGAGCCTGTTCTAAATGCCTTGGGAGGCAGACACATCGGTTATGGAGTAATTCCTAAATACTACAGTCCAGTTGGAGAAGCACTACTGAGTGCTTTTGAGCAGTCTCTCCAGCAAGATTGGACTCCCGAAGTAAAGCTGGCGTGGACAGATGCCTACAGAGCAATTACTGATTTGATGTTAAAAGGCGCAGGTGTAGTTTCTTCACCTGCAAAAGTTAAATTAGAAACAGAGATAATTACAGAAAAATCGGTGACTGTACCAGCTAATCACCAACTAGAATCAATTCCAGAAAAAGAGCCAAAATTCGCCGTAGATATACTGGAAAGCAGTTTTGAGAAAATTAAACCTCGTGCTGATGAATTTGCCGCTAGATTCTACGAAAACCTCTTCGCCGCTCACCCAGAGTTTAAACCGCTGTTTGCCAATATCGCTATTGAAAAACAACAGAAAAAGCTCATAAATGCTTTGGTATTGGTAGTAGAAAATCTCCGCTCTCCCGAGGCTTTAGGGCCAGTGCTCAATGCCTTGGGAGGCAGACACATCGGCTATGGGGTAATTCCCAAGTATTACGGTCCAGTTGGAGACGCACTGCTGATGGCTTTTGAGCAGTCTCTCCAGCAAGATTGGACTCCCGAAGTAAAGCTGGCGTGGACAGATGCCTACAGAAGAATTACTGCTTTGATGTTAAAAGGCGCAGGTGCAGTTTCTACACCAAAGGTTGTCCCACATGAAAAAGATGTCACCCACAATCAGCCAAAAGAATCAAAGACACAATTACTCAACGAACCTAAGCCGATCGCGCTACCAACCGAGGAACAGAAAAAGCCTTTAGTACCAATTCAGTTGGATGGTGAAATTATCCAAAAAATGCTCTCGAAAATAACTGATAGTTATCAGCAATTTCAGGGTCAATCATTCGTTCGGCGATTGGGTGAAGTTCTCAAAGGAATTTTAGGAAAATTCATTGATAATTTTTGGACACAACCCGCCTGGTTAGTGGCTAGCGTTTCAGCCGTTTTGTTCATCATAATTTATGTAAACGCGGCGGAAAATTCTCTGCTGGCAGAGATTTTGGAGAGTGCTGATGCTCTCAGTCTTGTCGTTGCTTTAGTTTTATTCATTAAGGAAGCTCCCGATCGCCGCAAGCAATTTCACTACCAAGCTTGGAGTACGATCGATGCAGCAAACGGCGTAAAAGTTAGCTATGCAAGAATTCTGGCACTTCAAGATTTGAATGAAGATGGTGTTTCTCTCAGAGGTTTGGATTCTACTGATGCAGAGTTAATAGCTATTAATCTCTCTCATGCCAATCTGAGTGCAGCCAATTTGAGTAATACCGATCTCAGTAATGCAAATTTGAGCCATGCTAACCTTGATAATGCTAACCTCAGTCAAGCTAAACTTGGGGGTGCTAATCTCAGCCATGCCAACCTAGGTTTTGCTCGCTTGAGTCAGGTTAATCTCAGTAATGCCAACCTCAGTGACGCTAATTTAATTTGTGCGGACTTAAGTAACGCAAATATGAGCGGCGTCAATTTGAAGAATGCTAGTTTGAGTGGTGCTAATTTGAATAGTGCCTACCTCAATGGTGCCAATCTAAAAGGTGCTAAAGTTAGCAGTTCTGACCTGAGCGGTGCTTTGCTTGACGGCGCTATTATGCCTGATGGCTCGAAGTATAAGTCTCGGGAAGATCGGGTCAAGAATCAATAAATTGATGTCAGTTTTTTGATGACATTTTTGTCTGCTATTCTACTAAAAGGGTGACGACCTCTTTAGTATAAAAGCTTTGGCTTACTGAAATGCGATCGCGCGGGAGGGTTGACGTTGAATCATTTCATTGAAGCTGCTCGCGACCAAAAATAGATAGCAACCTCGCTCTTAATATCCTCTACACTAGGGATGATTACCGAAAAAGTTTCTGAAGCGTTAGATCGCAACCATAGTTCCAGCGTCTCAATCGCGGTGTACAAAAATGCCGGAAAACTTCTAGCGATGAGCAACGGTGGCTCTAGCTGTGACTCTACAATCGCCGTTGAGTTCCTCCATCATGTTGGCGTAGGACGACCCTCTCTGGATTTAATCTAAATGGTAGCGCGATCGGCTTCTCCATTAATACTAAAATTGGCAGAGGTAAGCGATCGCACCCGTTCATCGCCAAAAACACATCTTTCATCAAGGATAAACGTAATGAATCTCAGAAAATTTACCGATCTGTCAAAGTGGTCAATCTTACTCAAAGTTCTTCCCCTAACAGCACTATTTTGCTTGGCCAAATGGATCGCTCATCAGATGCAGTGGGAATTTGGTAAGTTCGATAGTCAGGTAGGTTCTCTGTTGGCGGCGGTAACGTTCATCTTGGCGTTTATGCTGAACGGGACGCTGAATGATTACCGTACCAGTGAAGATATGCCAAGCCAGATTGTGAATGCAGTTGAAACGATTCAAGATACTAATTTGTTCATTGCAGCCCGTAAGCCCGACTACGATCCAACCCCACTTACAGAAGGGTTAGCTGAGATCCTCAAATCAGTCCTACTCTGTTTGAAACAGGGTCAGCCATTCATCAGAGTGGAGAATGCCGTTACCAACCTCAATCAATTACTGGGTGAATTCTCAAAGTTTTGCGAAATTCCTTCGATAAGTCGCCTTCAAGGTGAACAGGGAAAGATCCGTCTTCTGATTGCTCGAATTGAAAGGATTCGTGATACCGACTTTCTGGCAGCCGCCTATGGATTGCTGCATCTTCTGATAATTGCCTCAAGCAGTGCTTTGTTAATAACCCGTACCGACGATTTTAATACCAATTTTATTGTTTCAGGTTTTCTATTTACGTCATTCATGTATTTGTTGTTCCTCGTCTACGATCTTGACAATCCTTTTGAGTACAACGGAAAATCTAGTGCGGATATTGATTTATCATCTATAGAGAAGTCGTACCATCAACTGCGTGAGGAGCTATTGAAGGATAATGAGCCTCAAATACTTTAAGGAATTGATTGTTTTTTTAAGGAATTATTACACCAGTCAAGAAAAGCTAGACACAGCAGAAATTGTCGTCCAATTCCAGAAATTGTTAATTTTTAGTTCATAAAAAAACTTGCTTTCCTTCCCGAAATACCAGGAAGAGATGCCAATTTTTTGCTAATATTTTTATGTTGTGCTTTTATACTGATAGAATTAGGAATCAGTCAGTATAAAAGCTTTTGCTGACTGAAATGCGCTCTTACCAATGGTGAGAGATTATTCTTTAATTTCTGAGACATGAAAAAAATAAGGCAAAGAATATCAAAAAACATCCTATGCAATTACTGAAGCAATTAAGTATCAAGACAAAACTCATAGTCATGTTGCTGGTAGTCAGCCTTTGCGCTATGCTTGCGAGCACGTATATATGCTCTAGCAGCGGAAAATCTATTCTGACCGAAAAAGTCTTCAGCCAATTAACCAGCCTTCGGGCTGCCAAGACTTATCAAATCCAAGATTATTTTGAAAACCTTTACCACCATAGCGAGACTTTAAGCGAAGACCTAACAGTCGTCGGCGCCATGCAGGAGTTCAATACAGCTTACCGCCAACTTGAAGAATCAACAGTACCAGCGGATTTTGACAAAAAAATTGATACCTACTACCAGACACAATTTATACCCAAACTAACGCGAACTAACGAGGGTTCGCCCGTTCTCGCATCCTACACGCCAAAAACAGCCGCGGCCCGTTACTTGCAGTACCACTACATCGCTGCTAACCCCAACCCCGTTGGCAAGAAACTTCTCCTTGACAATCCAGGCGATGCCAGCGCTTACAGCCGCATTCACGCCCGCTACCACCCTATTTTTCGCAATATAGTTGAAAAATACGGTTACTACGATATGTTTTTGATCGATCCCGAAGGAACTGTTGTCTACACGGTTTTTAAAGAAGCCGACTTTACCACAAACTTAACCAACGGCCCCTACAACGAGAGTAACCTAGCATCCGCGATCGCCGCGGCACGAAACGCTAAGGGAACGGGCTATGTAAAAATAGTAGATTTTAAGCCCTACACCCCTTCCTACGGTGCCCCTGCGGCTTTTATCGCTGCCCCAATCTTTAACGGTTCCCAATTCATTGGTATTTTGGCGTTCCAGCTTCCCGTTGACAAAATTAACAATGTGATGACTGGTAACAAAAATTGGAAACAAAATGGTCTGGGCGATTCAGGAGAAACTTATCTGGTTGGGTCGGATTATCTAATGCGCTCTGCGTCTCGTTTCCAGATTGAAGACCTAGAAGGTCATGCAAAAACTCTACGCTCGATCGGTACTGATGAAAAGACCATCAAGAAAATCCAAGAATTTAATACTACAATCCTCCTACAGGAAGTGCAAACAAAAGCAGTGAAGGAAGCGTTGTTTGGAAAACAGGGAACGCAGGTTATCAAAGATTATCGTAATATTCCGGTTTTGAGTTCTTATGCTCCACTAGAGATTGATGGATTGAGGTGGGTTATCTTGGCGGAGATAGATGTTTCTGAAGCCTATGCCTCAATTCACTCGTTTGAAAAAACAGTTTTGATTGGGGCTACTTTAATCATCACGCTAATCACGCTTGTTGCCATGTGGCTGAGTGCAATCTTTGTCAGACCCATCAATACTTTAATCAAAAGCGCTCACGAGGTGGGGGCTGGAGAAATTGATGCCGTTGTCAAATCTGGTTCGCAAGATGAATTTGGAGAGTTAGCTGAATCATTTAACAAAACGATAGACAGCATTCGCGCCGAAACTCAACTAATCGAACAGAAAAATCGCGAAAATGAATCATTAGTCTTAAGTATATTTAGTGTGGCAATAGCCAAACGCCTTAAACGGGGCGATAGAGAAATTGCCGATCAGATTTCTAATGTCTCGGTCTTGTTTTCCGACCTCCATCGATTCACCAAGCTTTCTCAATCAATGTCCCCTCAAGAAGTTGTTGCCCTGCTCAATGAACTGGTAACTGGGTTCGATGAAATGACAGATAAATACGGTTTGGAGAAGATTAAAACTATTGGTGACGGTTACATGGCTGTATGCGGGCTTAGTGTGCCGCGTCTGGATCATGACAAACGCACGGTAGATTTTGCTTTGGAAATGCTGTCATTTGTCCGCCGATTTAATTATGAAAAAGGCTTGCATCTAGACCTGCGGCTCGGCATCAATTCAGGAGATGTGGTTGCCGGCGTGATTGGCAAAAATAAATTGCTCTACGACGTTTGGGGCGATACCGTTAATATTGCCAATAGGATGAAATCTGCTTGTCCTGTAGGAGCAATCTTAGTTTCTCAAAACATCTGCGATCGCCTGCACGATCTCTACGATTTTGAGCGGGTTGGTGAAATTCAAGAACCTGGAAAAGAAAAGCTAGTGGCTTGGCAAATCAAAAGTTCCCAACAATCAGTAAGTCTTCGTCGAGAGGAAGAGGTCTATGAGTAATTTAAGCTTTTCAAACGACTGGTACACCTGGGCGGTAATTGTAGGATTAGGGTTCCCACTCCTAGTCGTTTTACTAGGAGAGGTTATCTATCATCTACAAAGGCGCGGTAGACCCCTGGCAGCTACGTTGCGGGTTGTGAAAAACCTCGTCCTGCCCGTCTTAATACTGATGGTTTTAATCAGGAATGTCCTGAAGCTTGACGTTAACGGTAATTTTCCAAAGCTCGTCGAAACGCTGTTCTGGATATCTGTTATCTACGCCTCTCTTTCGCTGTTTAATGTGATTTTATTTGAAGAAGCTGAGGCAAATACATGGCGGGGACGGATGCCCAAACTGCTGGTCGATCTTTCTAGGTTGTTTTTGGTGCTTGTAGGAAGCGCGATCGTACTGGCGGTGGTGTGGGGTGCAGATTTGGCGGGTCTTGCTACCGGATTGGGCGTTAGCTCGATCGTGATTGGTTTGGCGCTTCAGGACACATTGGGCAGTATCATGTCTGGCATTGCGCTGCTTCTGGAACGCCCCTTCAGTGTGGGTGATTGGTTGCGAATTGGAGAACTTGAAGGTCAGGTAGTTGATATCAATTGGCGCTCTGTTCGCCTGCTAACTCTCCAGCGCGAGGTGATTATCGTTCCCCATCAGTTCATTGGAAAAGAAATCATCCATAATTACAGCCAACCAGAACGCATTTACAACCAACGTATCAATATTGGCTTTTCCTACGATAGCCCCCCTAACCTCGTGAAGCAGGTACTACAAAGTACAGCTTTGGCTACACAGGGGATATTAGCGGAACCAGAACCAGGGAGCAAAACCACATCCTATGATGAGACTGCAATTATCTATGAGGTGGAGTTTTTTATCGAAAACTTTGAGGATGTGGAGCAGATACTCGATCGATTTATGACACGAGTGTGGTACGCAGCGCAGCGAAACAACCTGACGCTATATCGCTACCGATACGAGTATGCTGTGGAAGCTGCTGATAAGGCAGATAGCGCTTCAAGTAAGTTAGCCCAAAGCCTGCACTCAATTCCCGGATTTATGCCTTTAGCTAGAGAGGCGAAAAATTTAGATGACTTAACTAAGGGAACTATTTTGCAGAAATTTGGTGCGGGTGAGAAAGTCATCCGGCAGGGCGAGCCTGGTAATGCTTTGTACATTATCATTGCGGGTCAGGCTAAGGTCACAGTCACAAACAAGTTTGGCATGGAGTTGGAGGTAATGACTATCTTGAGCGGTGAGTTTTTTGGCGAGATGGCACTGTTTAGTGGGGAACCGAGTCCGGTATCGGTTGTCGCCGCTGACGATTTGCAAGTTCTTGTTATTTACTCAGATGCTGTAAATACGATGATTGAACGTCAACCAAGCTTGGGGCGCGAGATCGGTCAAATTATCGAAGCGCGAAGCAAAGCGGTAAGTATGGCCCGGCAGGCAGATGTTTCGTCAAAAGCTGAGGTTGATTCGCTATGAGGATTTTGAACTAAATTGATATGGAGTAAAATTATTCGTCAATACAACTTAAACGCGCAATAAATTACATTCAAAACTCAAAACTATCGATCGCCAAATGCCAGTTTTTCTGATGCAGCCGATCGCGCATCTGCACTTTCTCAACCGCCAAATATTGCTGAAATTCTGGTTTTTCCAGACCGCTGCGCCACATTACCAGAGCATCTTCTCCGGTATCTTCGTAGTAACGTTTCCGCCGTCCTGCCTCTTTAAAACCAAATTTTTTGTACAGAGACACGGCGGCTAAATTAGATTCCCGCACTTCTAAGGTTGCCCGTTCTAATTGTCTGTAGTGAGCCTTTTTTAGTAAAGCCCAAAGCAGAGCTTGTCCTAAACCCTGACCTTGAAAGCGAGGCTGAATTGCCAAAATTGTAATGTGAGCTTCTTCTAAAATTGCCCACAGACAACCCAAACCGATGAGAGTTGGGGTAATTGAGTTGAGAGGTACTGGCGAGGAACTCTCAACACTGAGCGGTTTTGAGTTGAAAATGGTGTTGGGTTCGATCGACTCGAATTCGCTGTCGAATATTTCTGATTTGCCGACCTCGGTTTCCGATGCCCACAAACCCAGTAAATCACTGTTAGGACTGTCTAACTCGCGTCTGTAGCCTTCGATCGTCCACAGTCCGCCAAAACAGAGCCGATCGAGTTCGACTGCACTGTTGAGGTGTTCGGCGGCGAGATGTTTAATTTGTAGAAAACGCACGGCTGTAAATTGTACACTGGAAAACACAGTAAGATTAGCTGTTTGTTGCTAGTCCTGAGTCATAATTCAAAAGTCTCCAGACATTAGTCTACTGCCAACGACCAATGACTGCTGATTAATGACTGCTGATTAATGACTGCTGATTAATGACTGCTGACTAATAACCTAGGATAGTTATTGCGCGATGGTATCAACTCAATCTTTCGGGGTGGAATCGGGACTTAAGTATCTGTCTGAGTCTCAACAAGCCCTGCAAAATCGATCGCCAAATCAAGAACTGTTACCGCTGACAGCCAGTGTTAACAGCAGCGATCGGTTGGAAATCGGAGGCTGCGAGGTGACAGCCTTGGTGGAGCAATTTGGCTCGCCGTTGTACATTTTAGACGAAGAAACGCTGCGGGCGGCTTGCGTCCAGTACCGGGATGCTTTCGGGCGTTACTATCCGGGCGCATCTCAAGTGCTCTATGCTTCTAAAGCTTGGAGTTGTTTGGCAGTTTGCGCGATCGCAGCTTCGGAAGGTTTAGGCATAGATGTCGTATCCGCCGGAGAAATCCACACAGCACTAAAAGCTGGTGTGAATCCCGACAAAATTTACTTCCACGGTAACAACAAGTCCCGCGAGGAACTCCAGCTAGCTGTCGAAAGCGGCTGCATTACCGTAGCCGACAATTGGCGGGATTTAGAGACTTTAGCAGAGTTGGGAGAATTGGGTGTCAGCAGCCTCACAGGTGGGCCGACACGAGTTATGGTGCGGTTTACTCCTGGAATTGAGTGTCACACCCACGAGTACATTCAGACGGGTCAAATCGACAGTAAATTTGGCTTCGATCCCAACTCGCTCGATCGAGTATTTACTTTCATCAGCCAACAGCCGTCCTTATTTTGCGTAGGAGTGCACGCTCACATCGGCTCTCAGATTTTTGAACTGCAACCCCATGACGATTTAGCCGAAGTCATAGTTCAGGCATTGACAAAAGCACTTAGTTATGGTTTGCCAGCGACAGAAATTAATATTGGCGGCGGGTTGGGCATTCGCTATACTGAAGCGGACGATCCTCCCAGCATTGAAGATTGGGCTCGTACAATTTGCTCCGCAGTGGTAGCAGCTTGCGAGCGGCAGCAATTGCCATTACCAAAATTGCTTTGCGAACCGGGTCGATCGCTCGTCGGTACAGCCTGCGTCACTGCTTATACCGTTGGCTCTCAAAAAGTCATTCCGGGAATGCGGACGTATTTAGCTGTAGATGGAGGGATGTCCGACAATCCGCGTCCTATTACCTATCAATCAGTTTATCGAGTCCTCGCAGCCGGTAAAATGTCTGCTCCCTTAACGGAAACAGTGACAGTTGCTGGCAAACACTGCGAATCAGGCGATATTCTGATAAAAGATGCTAAGTTGCCAAAGTGTCATGCCGGAGATGTCCTCGTCGTTACAGCTACAGGGGCATACAATTACAGCATGGCTTCTAACTACAACCGAGTACCCAGACCGGCAGCGGTTTTGGTGAGAAATGGGGAAGTTAACACGATTATACAGCGGGAAACTTACCAGGATTTGCTGAGGCTTGACCGCCTTCCTGAACGACTCGGAGCTCAAAAGTTAAAAGTTAAAAGTTAAAAGAAAGACAATCCATGTTTACTTAGTGATGATTGCTTTTCCACTTTTAACTTTTGCCTTGTTCAGTCACGCGATTGGATTGACACTCCCCGGTCTAAAAACACGGGGATTTTCAGCATATTCCTTATAACAACTGTTCATGGTTCACGGGTTCGAGTGCATCACGGTTCGCGGTTCACAGGCGGTAGCGTTCGATGAACCATGAACAATCAACAATCTGGCTATGACTTGAGCCTCGTTCAGTCCTTATTGATTCAAGGGATCGATATTGGACTGGTTTTTGCCCTTGCGTATTTGGTGCTCGTCATTGTCGGGGAGCGCAGAACGCTGTGGATGGTACGGGGATTTATCATTTTAATGCTGGCGGCGGCGGTGAGCAACTGGGCTGGATTGAGGCTGTTGCACGTTGCCCTCAACAGCTTGGTGACGGGTTCGGCTGTGGCAATGGCGGTAATATTGCAGTCGGAGTTTCGCCGATTTCTGGAACAATTGGGTCGGGGGGAAATTCGGCAATTATTTGGACGAGATCGCCGACCAAATCCCGAACCCGACAGCGTAATAGATGAAATTGTGGACGCTGTAAAAGAACTTTCACAAAACCGCACGGGCGCTTTACTAATTGTAGAAACAGATTCTCCGATCGACGATCGAGATTTTTCGGTGCCGGGATTAAAGCTAAATGCTGAAGTTTCTAAGGAATTGTTGCAGACTATCTTTCAGCCGCAAACTTTGCTGCACGACGGAGCTGTTTTGATTCGAGGTTCGCGGATCGTGTCGGCGGGGGTAATTTTGCCTTTGTCCGATCGCAGCGCGTCGCGGCAGTTGGGAACCCGTCACCGGGCGGCGATGGGGATTACGGAACGGGTGCAAGCTTGCGTGTGCGTGGTGGTATCCGAGGAAACGGGTTCTATTTCTCTGGCGCAGATGGGAACTTTAAATCGACCTTTGACTAGCAGCAAACTTAAGGAATTGCTGGAAGCAAAGCTGTTTCCGTCGGAGGGAGAAAGAGCTGTGGCTCCAATTCCGATCGGCAATCTCGGACGCCAGATAGGATTGAAGGGAGTGACGCTGTTAAAACGGATACTGCGCCGTTAGTCGGGTAATCGGGAGAAACCATGAGTCAAGGAATTTGCTTGGAAAAGTTGCCGAAGGATCTGCAACAAGAACTACTGCCTAAGCACATAGCAGTGATTATGGACGGGAACGGGCGCTGGGCTAAGAATAAGGGGTTGCCGCGGATTGCCGGGCACCGCCGAGGAGCTAGCACTTTGAAGGAACTGCTGCGCTGCTGCAAAGATTGGGGGATTCCAGCTTTAACAGCCTATGCTTTTTCGACGGAGAATTGGGGGCGGCCGGCTGGGGAGGTGGATTTTTTGATGAGTCTGTTCGAGGGAAAGTTGCGGCAAGAATTGCGGGAGATGGTGGACGAGGACGTGCAAATTCAATTTATGGGGAATTTGCAGGCTTTGCCGAAGTCTTTGCAGGGGGAAATCGAGCGTTCTGTGGTGGCAACTCAGAAAAATCAGGGGATTCTGTTTACGGTGGCGACGAATTACGGGGGGCGTCAGGAGATCGTGCAAGCTTGTCGGGCGATCGCCACTCAGGTGCAGGAGGGCAAGTTGCAGCCAGATGAGATTGATGAGGTTTTATTTAAACGTTATTTATATACTGCTGATGTTTGTGACCCGGATTTGCTGATCCGGACGAGCGGGGAAATGCGGTTGAGCAATTTTCTGCTATGGCAAATGGCTTATTCGGAAATTTACATTACTGAGACGCTGTGGCCGGATTTTGATCGATCGGAGTTTCACCGCGCTTTGTCTGATTATCAGAAGCGCAGCCGCCGATTTGGCAAAGTGTAACGATTTTGGATTTTGGATTTTGGATTTTAGATTTTTGGGGTTGATGTTTCAGTTTCTAACAAGTACGTATCGATTCTGAGGGAGCATCTCCATGAAAGTAAAAAGGGTTTTTACGACCTGCGAGCGGGACGCACAGAACAATACACCGAGCGGGACGCTCGCACTCCCGTGTATATGCTTGCACGCTCGATCCTCTTGATTCTCACCTTAATTCCCAATCTAAAATCTCATAGCTGGCAAAAGTATAGTCATTACTTACATGACGTGGGAGGCGTCAAGTCCCTCCCCTTTCACTTTTACTTTGAGCGGATTGACCCGCCTCGGCTGAACTACGCAGCTCTCTATCCCATTGCTAAACGCATTTGGGATTGCTTTTCTTAGGATAATTAAAGTCAGTGAAGGAGTCGCCTCCTCCACTGCTCTCCAAAACGGAACGTGATAGTTTCCCATCATTCCGCTCCT
>NZ_JAUBRJ010000023.1:0-105168 GCF_036701805.1 Microcoleus sp. N3A4 | reverse complement strand
ATTGGTTATTGGTTATTGGTTATTGGTTATTGGTTATTGGTTATTGGTTATTGGTTATTGGTTATTGGTTATTGGTTCGTCCCGAGCTTTTTTTCGGTCTTCAAATAACAAATAACAAATAACCAACAACAAATAACAAATTACCAATAACTATTTATACTCGCAATGCTACCATTTTTTGGACGGCTTCGACAATTTGGTTGGGCTGGACAATTGTCAGTCTTTCCAAATTGCCGTTGTAAGGTGTGGGAATATCTTGTGAAGACAGGCGCAAAACTGGTGCGTCGAGCTCGTCAAAAAATCGATCGCTAATCGAAGCAATTAGTTCGGCACCGATGCCTCCGGTTTTCATGCATTCCTCCACAATAATTACTTTGTGAGTTTTGCGAATGGATGCGCCGATCGTCTCCATGTCCAGGGGTTTGAGAGAAATTAGGTCGATTACTTCTGGATCGTAACCTTCTTTTACCAGTGCGGGCACGGCTTGCAAGACGTGGTGCCGCATCCTGGAATATGTCAGGATGGTGACATCTTTGCCCGATCGCACAATTTCTGCTTTGTCCAGCGGCACTAAATATTCTGTTTCTGGCAAATTTTCTTTGAGGTTGTAAAGAAGGACGTGCTCGAAAAACAGAACCGGGTTATCGTCGCGGATGG
Organism: Microcoleus sp. N3A4; assembly: GCF_036701805.1. Classification (NCBI taxonomy): domain Bacteria; kingdom Bacillati; phylum Cyanobacteriota; class Cyanophyceae; order Oscillatoriales; family Microcoleaceae; genus Microcoleus; species Microcoleus sp. N3A4. Next base: position 104,511 of record NZ_JAUBRJ010000023.1, on the reverse strand, counting down.
CTGATTTTAAGAGTCCTTTGGCGTTGTAGGGAGTCGAACAGGCGACTATTTTCAAACCCGGTACAGCTTGGAAATATGCTTCTAACCGCTGGGAGTGTTCCGCGCCGAGTTGCCGGCCCACGCCGCCGGGCCCGCGAATTACCATCGGCATTTTGAAGTTGCCGCCGGATGTGTAGCGCAGCATTCCGGCGTTGTTGGAAATTTGGTTGAAGGCCAGCAGCAAAAAGCCCATGTTCATGCCTTCGATGATCGGCCGCAGTCCCGTCATTGCTGCGCCTACTGCCATGCCCGTAAAGCTATTTTCGGCGATCGGGGTGTCGAGCACTCTAAGTTCGCCGTATTTGTTGTAGAGGTCTTTGGTGACTTTATAGGAACCGCCGTATTGACCTACGTCTTCGCCGAGTACGAATACGGAGGAGTCGCGGGCCATTTCTTCGTCTAACGCCTCGCGGAGGGCGTTGAACAATAAGGTTTCTGCCATAGGAGGTGAAGCAATGATTGCAGGAGGGTCAGATTAGAATCTTAACCTTTTGGGGGTGTCGATCTAGGAGTCGATCGAACATTTTGTACTTAAAGCGTGCAGAATTGGCAATACCCTTATCATGTTTGGCTATTTTTGTCAAATCATTGAAAAACTATTCTCTTGTTCAAGAGTAATTTGCGTTTATATAGCAGTCCTAAATCATTTGTGAATTTCTTACTCCCTCCCCGCGAGTTCGGGGAGGGTTGGGGTGGGGTAAAAAGATTTACGACTCATTTAGAATTGCTATATATAGCCTTTCTCAGGTAGATGAGGTATGAGTATTAATTGGTAATCGGAGTTGTTAGGTGCTTACCTCACTGAGCTCTACATAAGCACAATTAAGAGGGCTAAAGCCCAACTACGTACCTCACTTATTTGAGAACAGCTATAATATGAATTAGTTTTGAGGAAAGCAGCAATGTTACAGTACAACTTGCCGAGGAACTTGCCCTCAGCCGACGAACTACCAGACTCGGATGAAACGCCTGTGGATAACGAACTGCAAGAACTAATCCCGGGGTTGCTAAAAGCAATCTTGCTGATACTTTGGTCGTCACGCATGGACTGGTTTTTTGGCATAGATATGGGTATTTATTATCACCCTGACAGGCCAGCTATTGTCCCAGATGCTTTCTTGAGTTTAGGAGTAGAACGGTTTTACGACGAAGAATTGCGTCCCAGTTACGTGGTGTGGGATGAAAATGTCATGCCGCTGTTCGTGCTAGAAGTTGTTTCCCAAAATTATCGCAAGGAATACAGCACGAAATTGGAAGAATATCAAGCTTTAGGCGTACTTTATTACGTGATCTATTCTTCCCGCCGCCGCCGTAAACCGCGTTTGGAAGTACACAAGTTAGTCAATGGCCGCTATGAATTGCAGTCAGGAAATCCGATTTGGATGCCAGAAATCGGTTTGGGAATTGGTTGTGAAAGGGGAAATTATTCTGGGGTGACAAGAGAGTGGTTGTATTGGTACGATGCCGGTGGCAAACGCTATTTGACACCTGAAGAACAAGTGAAATATGAAGCGCAACGGGCCCAAGAATTAGATCGGCGCGCCCAACAATTAGATCGGCGGGCCCAACAATTAGCTCAAAGATTGCGAGAGTTGGGAGTAGACCCAGACAATTTGAACTAATGGCAGTCAGTAATTCGATCGCTATTTTGTTTCAGGTAGGGGCGCTCGATAATTTATATTTCAGCAAAATGTTTTTGCAACAAATCGTGAATAAATCGATAGCGCCGATCGCCCGTTTTTTGCAGCAACAAGCGATCGGCTGCTGCATCGAGAAAACGCCTGTAATCCCAAGGAATGTAGCCGTTAGACCACAGCACTAGGTGCAATATAAAACTTTCAATCGCCGGAATTCCCGGCAACAAAGCACTAATTACCGCAGCAACAGCACCCGCAATTAATCCCCAAATCGACCCTGAGACTAGGCTGGCAATTAATCCCAAAATCACCCAAATCAGCCCGCCAACCAGCTTAACTCCCAACTGATACTTGCGCCGTTCCTCGTCTGTTTGCAGCCAGCTAGACGGTATGCGATCGAGGTAAAATTCTTGATTTCCTTGCTGTTCCATCTTTCTCGCCAACCATCCCAGCCAGTGGCGAATTTGTTCCGGCCGCAGTTCCTTACCTCTAGGATACTGCTTGACTTCCCCGGTCATTTGGTGGCGGATATAGGCAGTTAACAGATATTTGCGCTGTTCTTCTGCGGAAGTTATGCGCTTCCAAGCTTCAATTAAAATATCGTCGTAAGCCAAAGCCATCATGCTCAAAAGCAAGGGAACTTTTGCCAATTTCAACAACTCCGGCTCGCGCTCAATGCTGTACCAAAGTTCGCGGCTTCTGGCTTCTAGCAGATAATTTTGAATTTGAGTTTCTGTTAAAGGTTTCAATAAAACCGCTGCTTGCAGGCGAAATCTAGTCTGGCAGTTTTTGTAAGCTTCAAAACTGCTGCAAGCTACTAAATGTTTGGGTTTAAATTCGCTTTCCACAAACTGATTGATTGCTTGAATGCAGATATTTTGGCGGTGGGTTTCTACTTCGTCCAAGCCGTCGAGGAGAGGCAGCAATTGTTGTTCGGCAAGCCATTTTTTGCCTGCAGCAGGAGAGATGCCGTATTTGAAGTGAAGTTGAGCAATTAACCAATCTGCGATCGCCCCGGATTCTGCTTTCCACGATCCGAGTTCAAACAGCACTGGTACTGGCAAACTAGCATCTTTTTGGGCGCGGGAAACTAACACCCGAGCTAATTCTAGCAGCGTCGTAGTTTTGCCGGAACCCGTCGCTCCCAAAATTACCAATTTGCCGTTGGTGCGATCGAAAACTTGAGCAATGCTGGCTTTGGGAGGAAGCCGAAAACTCGGACGGTTGCCGGCTTTCACTTCCACATCCCAACAGCGGTTAACACCCGTTGGCGGCGAGTTTTGACTGAGGTTAGCCAGCACAGCCGCGTGCAAAGACTGCGATCGTCCTGCTTGGACTTCCTGCTTCACCTCCTCCAACAATCGATCGCGAGGCGGTTGTAATCTCAGAGGAATCAATTTTGACATTTTATGTACCTCGCGCTGAACGCTTACCTTCGCAAATTTGCGCGCAAATACCCCAGAGCAAGATTACCATCAGTATAGGCGTCCAGTATATATTCACTCAAATTATTGCGGCAATTATGGATCTGAAATTTTATCTAAAAATCCTGACCCTGTGGCCCGCACTAGGTATTTCCACTATAAATTAACTGGCGATCGCCCCAACTCCCAAACAAAAATTATCAGTATAGATACAGAGAGGGTTTTTTATGTCATTTACGAAGGGTCAAATCATCATAGTAAGCTTAGCAGGGCTGGCAACAGCGGTAGGAGTCGCTGCTGCAACTATACAGTCGGGTGCGATGAAACCATCCAATCCTCCCCTCGCTGAATCCCCGGCATCCACCAGAAACCCGATTGCAGCGCCGACGAAGAACCTCGAATCTCGGCAACCAGAATCTCTGCAAGCACAAACCCAAGCTGCGGAATCTCCGAAATCCCAAAACCAACCTGCAAAAACCCCGGCACTTCAATCCTCGCTAGTTGCAGGAGTATCGCAGGGAACAGTTGGACCAGTAGTTGTCACACCGCCAAATTCGGGTTGCAAAATCACCCAGGCTGTAGTCAGCGATCCGAATCCACCGCTAAATGTGCGATCGATCCCGCAAGTAAGGGGCAGCAACATAGTAGGAAAACTTAAAAATAATACCTTTGTTTCAGTTGCCGAAGAACAAAACGGTTGGCTGCGAATTACCGATCCGCCCGGTTGGATTGCCAAAAACCGCACCGAAAGCAGTTGTTCTAACGTCAACCAGCAGATTAATTTTCTGCCGGGAGGAGATGAGGCGATCGTCAAAGGTCGAATTATCGGCGGCGGCAGCCACTCTTACAGAATTAGCGCCACTAAGAATCAAACAATGACTGTTAGGAATCGGAAAGATGTTTTCCCGCAAATTATAACTCCTGATGGCAAAGTTCTAGCCGGAGTTCCCGATCGAGGCAATGAAACAGAGTGGACTGGAATAATGCCTGTTACTGGAAATTACACTTTTCAACTAGACTCAAATTTCCGGGGATACGAATACGAATTTTGGGTACAAGTGCGTTGACATAATCACCGCCCTTTCATGTGCGGTGATTCTTGACGCTTCTTTGGGGTCTGCTACCGAAGTAGTTTTACGTCCCCTTTGCGTCCGTTTAAAGTCGTGGCAATGCCCTATCCCGACTTTGTTTATATTTTTGGCTGCGTTGATTGACTGTAAAACGAGTTATTCTGGTATAATACAGGTGATACAATTATGCCTGCGGTAACTTCTTAGCTAGTAGAAAACAGAAATGTCAACAAAAGTAGAGGAAAATTTAGCACTCGATACTGGAATCCATAAACGTCTCGGTCTGTTAATAGAGGCATTGGTGGAGGATGAGCGCGTTGGTAGTTCTAGGGAACTAGGAAGAATTACAGGAGTTTCATTCAACACGCTGGTGAACTGGAACGAGGGCAAAGCCGATCCCAGATTGCAAAAGTTAGTTCAGTTTGCCTATGCGATCGGTTGGTCTATGACAGAGTTGATGCAATATGCGGAAGGGGATGAAGATCCCTACGAGGCGATCGCTCGTAAAAAAAAAGCAGGACAGCAGAAGTATCGGAAAGCGTCTTAACAATAGAAAAATATCCATTTATTCAATATTTCAATGCCACGCTAACTGCCGAACAAATTCAGAAGCGCGACTTATTTTTACAGCGTATTAAATACGTTATTGAAGGGTTTTAGCAAGCGGTCTAGACTTTTCTAGTGTGGTCGCCTGCTAACACAATTCCTTCTGACGGCGGGATTTGTGCGATGTAGAGCTTCATTAACCGATGAACGATCGGGCCCTTGTATCTTGTAGTGCCTCGTAGACGCTACTCCAGTAATTAAGGAATCGCCCCAAGCGAGATATCAAGAATCGCAAATTTCTGCCAATCTTCCGAATCAAAGTGCCACCATTCTGTTGTGATACCGATAAATCCGTGTTTTTTCATCGCATCCTTAAGCACTTGACGATTTTTCCGAGATTGGGCGCTGCCACCTTGATAATCTGCGTGAGCTTTTTCGGTAAAATCATCGTAAGGTGTGGGCATTTCTAATTCTTTGCCTGTGCGATCGACTAAAGTCAAATCAATAGCAGCACCGCGATTGTGCCGCGAACCCCTAGCAGGATTAGCAACATAGCGCGGATCTGGCAAAACTGCCCACATTTGCTTAGTCACAGAGAAAGGCCTGTAGCAATCGTAAACTTTCACACCCAATCCGATTTTTTCCAAATCTGTTTGAACTAGCGCTAACTTTTGAGCAACAGAACTTCTCAAGGCGCATTTCGATATAGGGTAAAGTTTTCGTTTCAAGAAATTGTTAGTAGTGGCGTAGCGGATATCGAGGCGAATGTTGCGATTTACGGTGCGGATGTCAACCAGTCGCGCCCAACTGGGAAGTTGACTCATGAAAATACTTTCAGGTAATACTGGGTTTGGTTCTGGTTGGGTAATTTGCACTTGTGGCGGCTCCTGGGCGCGAACAAATGTTGTATGGTGCAGACCGATCGCACATAGCAACACTAGCATAAATGCGATCGGGTATTTTCCAAAACGATTAAATTTCATAGCTGTTCTGATTGTTAGTCTTAGATAGTAGATTACAACCAAAAGCTAAATGCCACACACCGATCGCCAAGGCTCAAATCAGATCGGGATCAATACCCTGCGATCGCAAATAAGCCGCTAATCGTTCTTTTTGTTGCTGTTCCCGATCGGCTCGTTGGCTCTCAGCTTCAGCCCGTTGGCTCTCAGCTTCAGCTCGTTGGCTCTCAGCTTCAGCCCGTTGGCTCTCAGCTTCAGCCCGTTGGCGTTCCTGTTCGGTATGAAGGCGTTCGAGTCGGGCTTGTTCGCTTCCAATCAGCAACAAATTACCCTGGTTATCCCACCAACGCAACCATCGCTGTGTTTGATTTTGATAACTACCTTCCCATACACCCAACTCCACTCCCATTAGTTCGATCGAGTAGTGTCCGCGATCGTTTGGTTCCAAGCGAATATAACGAGTATTCACCCAATTGTAGACTTCTAGTTCACCGGTTTTGATGATGTAGATAGCGTAGTAGGGAATCCGAATAATCTGCTCGTATACCCAGAACTTTCCAGGCTTCTGAGTGACACCTTCTGAGCTGCGAGATAGAGGAGTATTATCGCGTTCTTCCGAACCATTTCCACTAGCAAGCTCGATCGCAATTAGCGGCACCATATACTCGCGCCACAACACGTAAGAGCGACGAATTTCTCCATCTACCAGGGGTGGGACATTGGGGACGTAGAACCAGTCGGGGGCTTCGGCTCCGCGTTCTGGAGGGTCGGTTTCGCGCCAGTAGATGCCACTATCTTGCCCGATCGCATACATTCCGTCGGGGTGGAGGGTTTGCAGCGTGGTTCCCAGGGAGTCGGTGAGCAGGATACACTGAGGATGTTCTTGGAAGTTTTTCACAAACGTGCCGTCGGATTCGGGGAGTTGCGTGTGATCTGGGAAGCCGCGGACTGGGGTTATAGGACTAAGGCTTTGGGTCATGACGGGTACGCGATCGATTGGCGATCGGGACTGATGCTCTGTTCACAGCATAGCGATTGCTGCTGCAATTGTGTCGATATCAAGTCTATTCTGAAGAGTCATCCGAACTAGATCCAGTCTTGGCAAAGATGCAATTTAGGTTGGGTTTCGTTCCTGGGCCCAACCTACACTATCTTGTCTGCAAGCCCGACAGCCCGACAGGGGTTTAAACCCCTGTCTCATAGCGAAAGTCCTCTCAAGAGGACTAAGATATTTCTCATTTCTTGAAAATTTTGTTTTTATGAGTCTTTCAGTCGGTTTCAACCGACTTTAGCTATGAGACGGGGGTTTGAACCCCCGGCGGACTTTCGGATCGGCGCGAGAACTTTCGCTCGCTCTCTTGTGATTTTAAATGATCTTCAAATTCCCAAGCGCTGATACACTAAATCTAAGTGCCTCAATTGATACTGCGGATCGAAACAATCATCAATTTCTTTGGTCGTCATCTTAGCTGTTACCCGATCGTCCTTAGCAATCAAATTGTAGAAATTGCCTTCAGCTTTATTCCAGGCTTCGTGAGCGCAATATTGCACAATTTTGTATGCGTCTTCGCGACTCGTGCCTTTTTCTACTAAGGCTAGCATCACGCGCTGGCTGAAGATGACTCCGCCGTAAAGGTTCATGTTTCGCTTCATATTTTCGGGATAGACTAGCAGGTTTTTTACTAAGTCTGTGGTTTCTACTAACATGAAGTGAGTTACTGTAGAACTGTCGGGCAAAATCATCCGTTCTACGGAACTGTGAGAGATGTCTCTTTCGTGCCAAAGTGCAACGTTTTCTAAGGCTGCGACGGCGTTGGCGCGGACGATTCTTGCCATCCCTGTGAGTCTTTCCGATCGAATCGGGTTGCGTTTGTGGGGCATGGCGGATGAGCCTTTTTGCCCTTTGGAAAAGAACTCTTCGACTTCGAGAACGTCGGTGCGTTGCAGGTTGCGGATTTCTACTGCAAAACGCTCGATCGATGCTGCTAAAAGTGCTAAGGTTTGGACGTATTCGGCGTGTCGATCGCGCGAAATAACTTGAGTCGATGCACAATCGGGTTCGAGTCCGAGATTCTGACAGGCGATCGCTTCTATTCGCGGATCGATATTAGCATAGGTTCCGACTGCGCCGGAGATTTTGCCGACTGCAATGGACGATCGCAAATTCACCAATCGGGCGCGGTTGCGAAATACTTCTGCCAGCCATCCTGCTAGTTTAAAGCCAAAGGTGATGGGTTCGGCGTGAATTCCGTGCGATCGGCCGACCATCACGGTATTGCGGTGTTGTTGCGCCTGATAGCGAATAGCTTGACTCAAATCTTCGACACGTTCTAACAAGATATTGACGCTGGCGACTAATTGCAGCGCCAAAGCAGTATCGAGCACGTCGGAACTGGTTAAGCCGAGGTGAATGTAGCGGCCGGCATCGCCTACATATTCGTTGACATTTGTCAAGAAAGCGATCATGTCGTGGCGGACTTCGGCTTCTATTTCGAGGACTCGTTTGGGGTCAAAATTAGCCTTAGCTTTGATTTCTTCGACTGCGGCGGCGGGGATGTAGCCGAGTTCGGCTTGAGCTTCGCAGACAGCGATTTCTACTTGCAGCCAGCTTTTAAGCTTGGCGGTTTCAGTCCAGATGTTGCCCATTTCGGGCAAAGTGTAGCGCTCTATCACGGTGGGAGTTGGGGAATGCGATCGTCCTATTGTACCGCTATGTGGTGTTGGTCTTGAGTCAGGATGGGGAATTTCGGGCGATCGGGCGATCGAGATATGTGACACATCGTCCGTAGACCGATCGTCGGCAGAGACTGAAAATTGGCAGATGAGTCGATCGAAACAGAAGATTCTCCGTGCTTTAGGTCATCTTGTAAGACAACTGCCGAGATTAATTTCTCTTTCCCAAAAAATCTATTTTTGTTATATTAGAGCTATCAATAAATTTAAGGATTTGTTAAATGACATTAATAGCTGCCTTCTACATCAATAATCATCCTGTACTAATAGGAGATGTATTAATAAGTTGTCCAGACCCCTCACAACTTATTAATATCCCTACTCATGAAAACCTAAAAATATCTCCTCCTGAAGATTTATGGCGCGGGGTTTCGGGACTGCGCCAAAAAGTTAATATCATCAGCTCGAATCTAATGGTTGCATGGTGCGGAGACTGGTGCGCCGCACATACACTTTTAAAAGAATTAAAAGCCCGTTCTGATGCCGAAAACTTCACAAGAAATTCTTTAAATTTTTTTTTTGAGAGCGACGAAATAAGAGACTGGATGGGAAAGGCAGAGGTGTGTTTCATAGGATACATTATGGATGATGACGGCATAAAAGAATTTAAGCATTCTTTTAATGGAGCAAAAATTAATGAAATAAAAATACCGACGTATGGGAATACCTTCATAGCTGGTTCGGGTAGTAACGACCTAATACATCGATTAGAAACTACGGTACCAAGACAGCCCTCAATACCTAAAAAGACCAGTGAATACGACGATGCTGTTCTAGCATCGATAAGTATCTGTGGAGCATTATTAGTTACAGATTTTAAGAACATATTATCTAGTTATGGAGGCTCTTTTGAAATTGCTACCTTAAACAAACAAGGGATGTTTGAGAAGGTTAATGACATAACTTATTTTCAGTGGTGGGTTTCAAATTGTGAAAGCATTAACCCCAAACTAGAGTTAGTACGTAAAGCTTATAAGCTAATCTATATCAAGGATGTGCTAGTAGTCTTTACGCTTTCGATGGGTCAAACCTTCAGGTCATTAATTCGAGATTCCGTTAATTACACTGAATTTCCTATAGATGAGTGTCAATTTTATACAATAGCACCCTGCTATTATCCATACTCCCCTGAAAAAGAAATTTGGTCTGTGGTTTCTGGAGTTCCTATAGACATTACTTCTAGCTTAAATTGCAATCATTTGTTGCCCATAGAATACAACAATCTGTCAGGAGAGATTTCTTTTGTTCCGGGTAAAAAGACAATTTGCAAGCCTCAGCTTTTCCCCGATAAAAATAACTACATAGTAGAATGGCCCAATAACCGTCTATCAACTTTAATTATCAAAAATGAAGATTTGCATGACCTAAAAAATAGTTATAAACGGAAATGATGCTCAACTATATTTAGAGAAGTTAGTCAACGAAACACTTGAGGCTTTAAGGCAAATCGAAGCAGAGGAGACAGAACCGTGAAATATACAGTTGTTATCCAATGGTCAGAAGAAGATCGATGCTTTGTCGTGTTTTTGCCTGAATTTGAGGATGTAATGCAACCAGTAACTCACGGAGATTCTTATGAAGAAGCTATCTACAATGCGCGAGAGGTACTGGAGTTACTAATCGAGAGTTGTCAAGCTGAAGGTAAACCATTACCAGCAACTAAGAAGCTAGAACGATTATTTCAGGCTGCTTAAATTTGTTCACAGCAATATCAGTTAAGTATGGAATAAGTGCAAAACCGATACACTCTGCTAAACGAGGCGGCACGGCATTTCCTATTTGCCACATTGCCTTTTTCATTGAACCTGCAAAAATAAATGAATCCGGGAAAGTTTGCAATCTAGCCATTTCGCGAGCTGAAATCACGCGATTGAGATAAGGATGAATATGAGTGCCACCGTGATTTTCTTTAACAGTCATACTCGGTTTTCCCGGATACTGTCGCTTGAAAGCATCGGCGTAGCTTTCATACAAAGAACCGCCTGGTGGAACTTTAGCAAGTCTCTCCATGTACTCAACAGAATGACGAGTCCATTCGTGGTTAATTTCTGGTATGGGAGTATACTCGGGTAAATCATCAATTGCTGACTCAATCGCTTTGTATTGTTCCGGCAATAATTGCGGCTTCGGATAGGGATTTTGCATCCCAAATCTATTGGCAATAAAAATGGCTCGCGGCCGGATTTGCGGGACTCCATAGGTTGCTGATTCCAGAACAGCAACGGACATATGGGGATAGCCAATTTCCTGAAAAGCCTCGCAAATGGCTTGCTTAACAGCTCCTTTTTGTATAGTCAATATTCCGGGTACGTTTTCCATGACAACATACCAAGGACGTATTTCAGAGACAACGCGGACAAACTCTCTAAAGAGGCGATTTCGAGGGTCGTTGGGGTCGCGTTTTCCTGCAACTGAGAAGCCTTGACACGGCGGCCCACCTACAACAACATGAACTTCTGGAAAACCAATTTCAGCGAGCCACTTTTGGGGATTTAAGTTTTTGATATCGTCGCACAAGTGATGGCAATCGGGAAAGTTTTTTGTATGAGTTGCCGAGGCGATGGGATTAATTTCAACACTTGCTACTGGTCGAAAACCTGCTTGCAATAAACCTTGTGTCATGCCGCCAGCACCGCAAAAAAGATCGACAAATGTATAGTCTGATTTTGGCAGTGACTGAGATTCAACATCAATGAATATCTTGTAGGGGTCGCAGTCATTGGCTTCTAGTTCGCGTTGGATGCGTTCGTAACGCCCTAATTTTGCTTTCTTCTGCTTTTTGGCAGGAATTGGTTCTGAGTCATTTGAGAATAAAGACAGTTGTATTGCTTCCATTTTATATTTTTTTACTGCGTTCTATCTGATGTCGCCCATTTCGGGCAGGGTGTAGGGCTCGATCGCGCTTAGAGTCGGAGAGTGCGATCGTCCTATTGTACATCTGCGAGGGGATGCAAGACTCAGAAACCAGGTTTTTGTAGTTTGGGCGATCGGCTATAATATTGTAAACCCTGTTAGCTGGCATTCTGCTCTATTCGCGTATAACAATGAATAGCCATTACAGTCTCATCATCCAGTGGTCAAAAGAAGATCGACTTTTTGTTGTCAGCTTGCCTGAGTTTACCGATGTCATGCAGCCTTGCACTCACGGACACACTTACGAAGAAGCCGCAAAACACGGACAAGAATTGTTAGAAACATTGATTGAACTCTATCAAGAAGATGGCAAACCTCTACCACAACCTCAGACGTTGGGGAAACGATTACAGATTGCCTAAAACGAAATAATTGAGGCAAATTGGCCAAATCAAAGCAGAGGAGACAAAACCATGAAATATTCAGTTGTTATCCAATGGTCAGAAGAAGATCGATGCTTTGTCGTGTTTTTGCCTGAATTTGAGGATGTAATGCAGCCGGTAACTCACGGAGATTCTTATGAAGAAGCTATCTACAATGCGCGAGAGGTACTAGAGTTACTAATCGAGAATTGCAAGCTGAAGGTAAACCATTCCCAGCAACTAAGAAGCTAGAACAATTATTTCAAGCTGTTTGAATATTTCGCTTGTTTCGGATATTGCGTTTACGCCGCGAAAAGTGTTATCCTCAAGACAACAACCAAAAAATATATCTTGCTATGTTGAAGCAAAAAGCATCGCCAGAGTCTGTTTTACCTCCAGAAAAAGAACAAGAATCCATAGCACAATTAGGACAGATACTTAGCCGAGAATCTGCACAACCAAAATTAGTCACAAGTAATGGAGAAGAGATTCTAATTCCAGAATCAGTCTGCAATATCCTGCGTCAAGCTGTACAAGCAATGGCATCAGATCAGGCTGTTTCGATAGTTCGTTACAATCACCAACTGACGACGCAGCAAGCTGCTGATATCCTGAATGTATCGCGACCATTTCTTGTCAAATTGCTAGATGAAGGAGTAATTCCTTGTATCAAAGTAGGTTCGCATCGGCGGATTCGATTTAAAGATTTAATCATTTATAAAGAACATCGCGACAGAAAGCGCCGTAAACTATTAGACCAGCTAATCGAGTAGACTGAGGAAACAGGTTTATACGAGGAATAGGATTAATTCACTTTTTAATATGGCTAAACTTGCTGTTGTACTTGATGCTTGTGTCCTGTTTCCCATGTATTTGTTTCGATCAAATCGCGAAAGCTTTGCTGCAGCACAAAAGTTTAAGGGAGATTTAGCTGCTCAGGGGGAAGATTTAATTGATCCTCCAATTAAAAGACCAAGAAATCGAGAGTTAACCAAAGAACAGAAACAAGAAAATAAAAAATTTTCCTCCCAACGAATACTTGTTGAGTACCGAATTCGTTTGCTCAAAATATTTCGAGTTTTCCAAGAGAGATTTAGGTTAATTCCTAAGAAGTATGAACGAGTAATTATGACTATTTGTGGATTAGTAAGATTCCGAATTAAATCCCTCATATTACCAGGAGTGAAAGCTCCTATTTTATCATTCTAAAAATCATGCAAATTACTCGATTTTTTAGCTCTGTTAGCAATAGCAATAAACTCAAAACCTTATTTTATGGTGTAGACTAGGTAATCTTCTTTGTTGTTAATTAAAGAATTAAAGTTACTCAGAGAGCAGCTTTGAGAGTTTTCGGAGATGTCTATTGTCTCGGACGATCGACTTTGAGCTACTCAATTCACGTATGTGCCAGTTGGGGGTGCGGAATGTCGGATTGTACCTCAACCAGTAGTGTTCGTACAAACACAGGCACGCTACATATAACGTGCTTGCGGAATTCCTGTCTAAAGAGATGTTGCAACTTTCGATGCGTTTGTTGCTTTTTTACCTCAAGCACAAGAATAAAAAATCTTTCCCTGTTTTTCCTCGATCGTTATGAATATATGCAGCGCCACCTATACCTACCCCTGCACCGCTACCTCATCAGCTACACCCCTTATTTTTCCGTTCTTAACCGCCCCAAAGTCACGTTCTTTGTAACAAAATATTACAAGATGACGCTAAAGCAGCATAGAGGCTTGACAGCAAAGAATTAAGTGGCTAATCTGATATACATACCCGGGTAAGTCAATTCACTGTCATATGCAAGAAAAGCAAAAAGTTACACTGTATCTTCCACCTGAACTGCATCGCCAGCTCAAAATCAAAGCCGCAGTCGAAACAGAACCGATGTCATCAATTGCAGAAAGGGCAATTATATTCTACTTAGGAAACCCCGAACTGGTTGACGAAGTAGAAGCCTCCTACGGACAAACCCATCGGGTATACAACTGTCCAGAATGCACGGGTTCAGTAGTAATGCGAGATGGAGAACTGGCCTCCGTCAAAAGTCAGCCTAGCGTATTGGCTGAGCAGGATCTTCCAGTAAAGCAGGTGTCAGGCGTCAGCGCCAGCACTGCCCAACCGGGAGAGGAAGAATTGGTTCCCTGCTAAGAATGCCTTGCTTCCCCAAAAAGCTAGAACTGAAATTTTCGGTTTTGAGCTAACGGCAGCATTGAGATTCAGCAAAGATAGCACCGTCTCTAGTGGGTCGAGGACTATGCAAGAAGAGATCAGTATTCTAATCCAAGCTCAATATCCTCTGATCTACCTCGTGACATCCGAGGAAGAGCGGTGTGAGCAAGCAATTTCGACAATAGCTAAAGCCGCCAAGCCACAGGGACGAGTCTTCGTCTGGACTGTAACCCAGGGCATGGTAGAGTACGGTCAACCTCGCGCAAACACTCAGCAAAGCACCCTCTCGCCACAGGCAGCAATTGAATGGGCGATCAGGCAGCGGGAACCCAACGACAATCTCAGTGTTTATATATTCAAAGACCTGCATCCTTTTAAAGATGATGCCACTGTAACAAGGTTGTTGCGGGATGCGATCGCCAACTTCAAAGGAACACACAAGACAATCATACTGATGTCTCCTTTGCAGCAAATTCCGATCGAGCTAGAAAAGGAAGTAGTGGTATTAGACTTCGCGCTCCCAGACATGAAGGAACTAAACCAAGTATTGTCTGGCCAGTTGGAGCAAACGAAATCGCGACGCATTACCACAGAAGCACGAGAAAAACTTTTAAAAGCAGCCTTGGGATTGACCAAGGACGAAGCTGAAAAAGTTTATCGCAAAGCCCAAGTTTGCAAGGGGCGCTTGACGGAAGAGGAAGTAGACATAGTTCTTTCCGAGAAAAAGCAGCTAATTCGGCGCAACGGCATTCTAGAGTTCATCGAAGAAGACGAAACCCTGGATGCAGTCGGCGGTTTAGAAGAATTGAAACGGTGGCTCAGGCAGCGTTCCAACGCTTTCACAGAGAGAGCGAGAGAATACGGTTTGCCCCAACCCAAAGGGATGCTAATTCTCGGCGTACCCGGATGCGGAAAATCGCTGATTGCCAAGACAACCTCCCGCCTCTGGGGACTGCCCCTGCTGAGGCTAGATATGGGTAGAGTCTACGACGGCTCGATGGTGGGTCGATCGGAAGCCAACCTGCGTAACGCCCTGAAAACCGCAGAATCAATCTCTCCAGCCATCCTCTTCATCGACGAACTAGACAAAGCCTTTGCAGGAGGAACTGGTTCGGCCGACTCAGACGGAGGCACCTCCAGCCGGATTTTCGGTTCGTTCCTGACTTGGATGCAAGAAAAGACTTCCCCAGTCTTCGTAATGGCAACAGCCAACCGAATCGAGCGGTTGCCGGGGGAATTCTTGAGGAAAGGCCGGTTCGACGAACTCTTCTTTGTTGACCTGCCTACCAAAGAAGAACGCCAAGATATATTTAAGATTCACCTGTCAAAGCGGCGCCGGGACATCTCTCGCTTCGATTTAGAGCAACTTTCCAACGTTTCCGACGGCTTTTCAGGTGCAGAAATTGAGCAAGGGCTAGTAGCAGCCATGTACGAAGCCTTCGCTCAAGATCGAGAGTTTACGCAGTTAGATATCATCGCGGCCATTAAATCCACATTGCCACTGTCTAAAACCATGACCGAACAGGTCAGCGCCCTCCGAGATTGGGCGAGACAGCGCGCGCGGCCCGCTGCGTCTTCCGTCGCTGAATACCAGCGAATGGAATTCTAAAAGCTTTCTCCTGGTCCAAACAGGAGCAAAGGCTAGCAACAGCTAGCAGTTCGATTGAAGAGCCGCCCAGCGGCACCGTTAAATCCAGACCGTTGTTGTTTCTCTCTCAGTTTTATTAGGAGGAAATCCAATGTCTCACTTTAGCACTCTGCGTACCAAAATCACCGATGCCGAAATCCTGAAAGCTTCCCTGCGCGACTTGGGCATTTCAGTCAAGTCAGAAGCTGATGTTCGTGGCTATAACGGTCAGCGCGTTCGCTCCGACATCGTGGCGATTCTGGAAGGCGAATACGACCTGGGTTGGTCTCGCAATAGCGATGGTTCCTTTGATCTGATTGCCGACCTCTGGGGCGTCGCCAAAAAGCACAATCAAACTGAGTTAATCAACTCCATCAACCAGAAGTACGCCGTTAACAAGACCTTGGCAGCAGTCAAGCAGCGCGGTTTGCAAAACGCCAACGTTAAGCTGGTAGTGCAAAACTAATTGATCTGCGCGTTTCCAAGCTTGCGGGTTAACCTAATACGGGTTAACCCGTTTTTTGTTGGGAGATTTTTTACAGTCCCCATACTCTGCTCAGTCTACCTGGGAAACCTAGCTAATGGAAGCTGGAATCGTCGATCGTCTGTTGATAAATTTCAAGTATTCGATCGACTTTGCGTTCCCAGTCAAAATGCTCCCGAACGCGCGAGCGTCCAGCGCTACCCATACTCTGCCGCAACTCCGGCGACTGGGCGAGCTTCAGCATAGCGTCAGTTAGTCCCTGGACAAAGCTTTCTCTGGAATCTGGTTCTACTAAAATACCGCAAGTGGAATCGATATAATCGCTCGTGCCGCCCCAGTTCGTTGCTATGACCGGCAGCCCCACGGCCATTGCTTCCAAAACCACGGCTACCCCCGGCTCTCGCAAACTCGGCATCACCATTGCATCAGTTGTTGCAGTTTGATAGCGCACTGTTGCTGAGACAGCCAGCCACTAAATAGGACGCTATCATCGATCGCCAAACGAGCTGTTTGAGCTTCTAGTTGCTCTCGCATCTTCCCATCACCGATGATTTCCAAAACTGCATCGGTTTGAGCAACAACGGCTGCAAAGGCTTCTAGCAGTAAGTCTACACCCTTCCAGTCTACCAGCCTCCCCCCAAGAACACAAAATGAACTTGCCGGTTGGGTTCCTTAGATACGGTAGATTCCGATCGCCACACGGAGAAATCCACGCCGTTTTCCACAAGCTGAATAACTTTACCGCCCACTCCAGCCGGAAGTGCCTGTGAAGTGCGATCGTTTGCCACTAACAGTGTCTCGGCTTTGATTTTACCGGGAAAAAGATGATTGAAGAAATCGACGCACTGGTGACCGATCGCGATTAAAATATCAATGGTAGGATTTTGGCGCGATCGAAATGCGGTAGGAAATTTAACATCTGCGTTCAGCGGCCCCATCACTACGGGCACGCCCAATCCGAACATCAACGAAGGGAATTTTGCGGATACTGGTGTCGGCTCGTGCACGATTTCAATCTCGTGTTTGCTCACCAGATTTCGGACAATCCGGCGCTGAATCGTTTGGGTGTACAGGTGACTCAGCAGCCCTAAAGTAGGTAGATTTACCCTGGCTGGCAACAACTGCCCACATTACTCATCAGTTTGTGCAGCCAAGTGTCGGGTACGAAGTGCATTCGATCGCAATCTTCAGGAAACAGCGCTTCGAGTTGAGCCTGTGCGCGCGTGAACTACTAACCATGTTTTTATTTGGCGCGATCGATCGAAGTATCCTGAAGTAGTTCAGCGGTAGCAATGCTTCGCCACCAAATTTACTTGAAGCATTCTGAGCAACTATTACAATTCGCATCACTTTTTTACCTACTAAAGCCGTTTATTAGTGAGATAGAGCTGCTTGTTTCTCGGCGATCATTTTATGATAAATTTCAATAATCTTTTCTGCCTTGCCATCCCATTCAAATTCTCGGGCTTTTTCCATCGACTTAGCAGACATTCTTTGCCGCAACTCATCATCTTCGACCAGAAGTTTTATTTTGTTAGTTAATTCTTGAGTGAGATACTCTCTAGACTTTGGTTCGATCCTAAAACCTGTTTCTTCAGTTACATACTCGCCGATACCGCCGTTGTTGGGGACAATGCAAGGCAAGCCGCAGGCCATCGCTTCCATCACCACTGCCCCGCCAAACTCCCTGATCGAAGGAAAGCAAAAAATATCCGCCTGCCTGTAATATTCAACTGTTTCTTCTTGACTTACCCAACCCGCAAACTTGACTTTTTCTCCTAATTCAAGTTCCCGTACTTGAGCTTCTAAAGAGTTTCTTTCTTGCCCGTCACCTACTATGGTTAAGTGAACTTTCTCTTTAACGCTTGGCTCTAATCTACTAACTGCTTCTATGAGAATGTCCGCACATTTGTAAGGAACTAACCGAGCTACAAACAGTAAATTTATCCGACTGTTATTGGTGATTTTTTTTGTTTCTGTTAAAAAGCTGCTGGCAATGCCGTTTTCATAAAACAGTTCTATGCGATTGTCGGGAATAGCAAACAAATCTTTGACCAAATTCAAAGTATATGTCGAACCTGCTAAAATTTTATCGGCTTTTTTATAAGTTTCCTTGTAGCCTGGGATTAACGCTCGACCAATGGCTCGGAAAAAGTTTAAGTAAGCGAATTCCTGTTTCGCTATTTCTTCAAACCCAGCGGGAAAAGGAACCCCTCCGTTAACCGGTCCGATCGCTACAGGAGTGCGATCGCAAGCTTGCACAATTGTGAAAGGGTATCGCGGCTGCATGGGAGTTATGGCATGAACTAAATCGTAATCTCCTTTCTGAATGCCCTCTTTGAAAGTTTTATAAACTTTACGGTCGAATTCTGCATAAACTGGATAGCCTAAAACATTAGCTAAAGGCCAGTTATTTTTGCCTTTCATTGTCAGGGTGTTTACCACCATAGAAAAGTATTTTTTTGTTAGCTCGCTTTCGGCTATATAAGTAATCTTAGGGTGTTCTTTTAACTTTGACAGGGGAGTTTTATTTCTTTCGTGGGTAACAAGAGTTACATCGGCCAGTTTGCTAATTGCTTGGAAAAATTTGTAACCTACCAAAGGTACAGATGCCGCCTCGGGGTTGCACTGCTCTACAATTAATAAAACTTTTAATTTTTGGTTGTTCATTGGTTGGATGCCTTTGTTGATCGATCGATATTTGTAAGTTGAGTTTTGAAAAAATTGCTCGATCGCCTGCGGTTTTTTTGAGGTGCGGGCGTCGGCTGTAGAGGTTGGGGGAAAAACCCGCCTCTACACCAACACAGGAGTACAGGGGAGAAGTTGCAGAAAAAACAAGTTAAATGGATGGTGGCTAACCTACTTAGTGGACTTAGCACTAATTCTAACTTGCTCAATTGATGGGTTGGATGTCTTGTATTCGATCAAGTTGCTGCGCTGTCCCAGCAATCGGCGCTGGTGAAACTGAATCTGACCTTGCAACTGGGGAAATCTGCCGATCGCGCAAGATATAGCATAAAGCGCAGCATCCTTGGCTGGCAAATTCCCTTGCTGCTGCATCCGGCGGTAAATTCGGTAAGTAAGTACCGGGTAGCCGGCCAGCAACCACAGACTCCACCCGTGGGTGAACCAGGCTGCACTCAATGCTAGCACTGGCAAAACGAAGCCCCAGAACCAGATGCGGAGCGTGTCTTTCACCCAGTGGCGTTCGGGGGTGTTCCCGTGCAGCCAGGAACCTTCGGCGTAGGCGTGACCTGCTCTTTGAGAGCGCTTCCACCACTGGTCAAAACCTGTCATTTGGGCGTCGTGCAGGGTCATTTCTGCATCTAATCGCTCGATTTTCCAACCGTTTTGGCGCAGCCTCACGCAGAGTTCGGGTTCTTCGCCGGCAATGAGTGCGGGGTTGAAGCCGCCGACTTGCTCGAATGCGGAGACTCGCATCATGGAGTCGCCGCCGCAGGCTTTGGCTTCGCCGATGGGGGTGTCCCACTCGATGTCGCACAGTCGGTTGTATGCTGTGGCATCGGGGTACCGCTCGCGGCGGCGTCCGCACACTACAGCTAATTCTGGTTTGGCTGTGAGTTCTTGCTGGGCGCGATCGAGCCACCCCTCAACTAATTCGCAGTCGCCGTCTACGAATTGGACAAATTCGATGTCTGGGGCTAATTGCAGCAAGCGGGCAAATCCTTCATTTCTGGCGCGTGCTGCGGTAAAGGGTGTAGATAAGTCGAGTTCAACTGTATCGCAGCCGATCGACCGGGCTAATTCCAAGCTGCCGTCTGTTGAGCCGGAATCGACATAAACCACCAGAGCTACTTTTCCGATCGCCGATCGCAAGCACGCTCCGAGACGATCGCCTTCGTTCCGCCCGATAGCAACCAATCCAACTTGTTTCAAAGTTTACCTCTGGAATTCAAAGCCGAACGCAAAAAGTTTGATTAATCTTAATTATCTCGATCCGATGACGATCGTATCATCAAAAATCGCTCTAATCATGTTCGCGATCTTTGGTAGATTTCAGAATCTTGGCGGGGATGCCGACGGCTGTTTGACCCGCTGGCACATCTGACAAGACAACAGCGTTGGCACCAATGTTTGCGCCGTCTCCCAAACAGACGCCGCCGAGAATTTTTGCACCTGCACCGACGTTGACTCGCGCTCCCAATTTCGGAGATTCTAAGGGGCGATCGAGATAGCGATTTCCCAAAGTTACACCTTGGCGGATGATGCTGTCGTCGCCAATAGTACAGTAGCCGTGAATCACGATCGCCCCTTGATGTTCCACAATTACCCGGCGGCCGAGTTTAACGGTGTAGGGCAAGTCTATCCCGTAAGTATTGCGGATTTTTCGGTAGAGCGATCGATACAGAATGCTCAACGGAGCCCGCAGCAGTTTGGGTTCTACCTGCATCCTCCAGACGCCGAACCTTTGAACTGCTACAGCCCTAAATCCCGGTTTTGTCCAGTCGCGTCCGTGAGCGTTCCAGTCTTCTTTTATTTGTTGCCAAAGTCCCAATTCTGGGGTTTCTATTTGATTGGCAGTTTCTGTGAGTTCCGGCTGCGCTACCATAATTTATTCCCGTTTTTTTTTACCGCAGAAACAAGAAGGAAGAAGCAATCTTCCGCAATAATTTCAGCAATTAAGAATGTCTTAAACGCCGTGTGCGGTTGCTTTATCTTATTTTATATTCCCCCAAATATTCTAGTGCCATTTATGTCTTTTCCCGTACAAAATTCGGTTTTTTCTTGTTGGTTCATTGAGATCAACCTCCTTTAAAAAATACGCTGTTGGACATGAAATCGCTGAGCATATTGGGCGGATCTGTGTCCGGCTTCCGCTGAACTACCCGCCGCATTCTCCAAAAAACAAAACCGGAAGCCCAGAATAAATCGGCTAATGCTGTGTACAACCAACCGTAGTTTTTGACAAAGTACCGGCGCCGGGAATCGTACCAGTATTGCGGCAGTCGCTTAGTCCGAGGTTTAAAGTTATTGACGCCGGAACTTTGCCCGACGAGGTGCACGACTCGGCTTTCAGGTACGTACCAGCAACTCCAGCCACCTTTGTTAGCTTGCAGGCAAAAGTCCATTTCTTCGTAATACATGAAATATACTTCGTCCAGCAAGCCAACTGCTTCAAATACTTGGCGGCGGACGATCGCGCTGGCCCCTGCTACCCAGTCTGTTTGGCAGGTTTCTTGGGGGACTGGAGGAGCTACTGCCCACCTTGCTAGTAGTTTTGATACGATCCCGAGCCGCCAGCCGAAATCGAACTCGCTGGCTAGGGTGTGAAACCGAAACGCTGACTGCTGGGGAGTACCGTCGGGATCTTCCAAGCGGCTGCCCGCGATGCCGGCTTCGGGATGAGTGTCCATGAAATCGACGAGGGCTTTTAAGGCACCGGGGCGAACTACGGTATCTGGGTTGAGCAGCAGGAAGTAAGGGGGGGGATTGGTGGATTGTAGGGCGGGACGGATCAGGGCGTTGTTGCCGAAGGCAAATCCGCCGTTGCGGTCTAGGGGAACGAAGGATGCCCATTCGCTCCAGCCTTCTGAGGCGATCGCGGCTGGTATTTCTTCGGTAGAACTGTCGCCTGAAGCATTGTCGCCAACTACAACCCGCATACCGGGCAGCGATTGAACTTCGCTAACTAAAGAGCGCAAGCAGTCAATTGTCAAACTAGAGGTTCGGTAGTTAACAATGACAACCAGCAGTGGATACGGGTGATTGGGCTCGCTGGCATTGGACATAAGTGCGGTTGTTTGTTTAACAACTTTTTAGCTCAAGTTGTACCGATCTGGCAAGCAGGAGCGATCGCTAACAGTATTTTTAGTGGTTTGGGTGGGGGAGACTGTTTTTTGTGCCATATTTCGGAAGTCTCGCCGCTCTGGATCAAAGTCGATACTGCCTGTAGGCTTGACTTGCAGCTCGGTGCAGCAGCGAATGTCGGTAAACTAAGCCCTTGGCGTCATCAGAATAGCCGCCGCCAATCACGCAGGCAACGGGATAGCCGCCAGCCAAACACGCAGTCAAAACTTGCATTTCCCGGCGAAATAAGCCCGTATCAGTTAAAGCTAATTTTCCCAGTTTGTCGCCCTGATGAGTATCTACTCCGGCATCGTACAAAACTAAATCTGGCTTGACATTTGACAGCAAATCTGGTAAGAATTTATCCAATGTTTGTAAATATTCGTCGTCCTCCATGCCGACAGACAAAGGTACATCTAAATCGCCCTTTTGTTTAGTGCCGGGAAAATTGACTTCGCAGTGCATCGAGAAAGTAAAAACGCTGCCGTCATCTTGGAAAATTACGGCGGTTCCGTCTCCTTGGTGTACATCTAAATCGACAATTAAAACTTTGCGAACCAAACCACTTTTTTGCAAGACGCGAGAGGCGATCGCCAAATCATTAAAAATACAAAAACCCGACCCAAAAGCAGGGAAGGCGTGATGAGTTCCGCCGGCAGTATTGCAAGCCAAACCGCAGTCTAAAGCGAGCTTGGCAGTTAGTACCGTCCCTGCAACTGCAGTGCAAGTGCGGTTAGCAAGGGCTCGACTCCAAGGTAGACCAATTCGTCTCTGAGCTTTGTCATCGAGCGTTCCGTTGCAGTAAGCTTGAACGTAGCGGTGGTCGTGGACTAATTCAATCCATTCTTGAGGGGGAAGTTCGGGAGCGTGAAATTGCGATTTATCTGCTACCCCGTCCGCGAGCAGCATCTGGTAAAGCATCCGGAACTTTGCCATCGGGAAGCGGTGATCCGGTGGCAGGGGTGCAACGTAATTTTCGTGGTAAATAATTGGTAAGTCCATTAAGATTATTGTATAACGAATGAATCTCCAATGGAAAGCCTGCAATCTCAAATTTAAATTCTTAGGAGAACCTGTATTATATGCAACCATTAAAAACAGTCTGGCAGTCCGGCAGCACCGACCCCGAAAATGCTGACAATCTCGATAATATCAGTCAGTGGTGGGGAAACCTCAACGGCAAAGAAATTAGCTGGGTACAGCGACTGATTCCGCAAATCGGCGGTCTGAGCGAAATTCACTGGCACCCGCAGCGTTTTGACGAAACATTTGTGATAGTCAATCCCCAAATTCGCGAGGAAACTCTCTATTGGTACAAAGCCGATTTTCCTATCCAACGTAACAACACTGTTCAAAAATTAGAACTAGACAACCTGCAACAGCAATTGTACATCTATCCTCAGTTGGAATCCGAATTGGTAATTCGCATTGGATTTCCCGAAGTTAAATATCAAACACTTGAATTAAACAATCCTGAAATCGC
This sequence comes from Microcoleus sp. N3A4, assembly GCF_036701805.1. NCBI lineage: Bacteria > Bacillati > Cyanobacteriota > Cyanophyceae > Oscillatoriales > Microcoleaceae > Microcoleus > Microcoleus sp. N3A4. The sequence goes on along the minus strand of NZ_JAUBRJ010000023.1, from coordinate 81,254 downwards.
CTTGGGGGAAGATAATATTCTGCTGCTGTGGGAGGCTGACCAAGAACTGGAAATTAAAATCTCGCTCACCAATGAAAATATTGCCAAACTTAAGGAATTGCTGGCCTAGAAAGACCGAGAAAAGGATTTATACGGCAGGCTTTGGGTGCGGGTTGATGGATTTATAGTCTTAGTTATCTATAATTATCTTAAGACTTATGGGCGGGTGCGTCGAAACCGGGTTTTTTCACAACAATACTTCGTTGCTGCAGGCGAGCCAGAGTAAAAAACCCGGTTTCTTCACCTCGGGGTGCGTCCCAGTCTCTATCTCTGCTAAAACTCTTTGAAAGTAGCAGCAGAATGTCAAGAAGCTTGCGTTATCCTCCTGGGACTTTTAATGCTGAAGTCAAGCAAAAAACAGTCCAGGGCGCATCAACCGAGTTGTACGAAAATACTTCGCCGCAGCCCTTGAACAGAGTTAAAAAACCCGGTTTCTTTGGTCTGGAGTGCCTAATTCATGATTTTTTTTCGGTGGAGTTAATTTTTGCAGCGAATAATCGGATTTGTTTTTGCAATATAAATACGGTCAAAATGCGGTTGATTTGAGTTGTAAAATTAAGACAAACAGCCAATAAGTTGGAGGAATAAAAGATGCGTTAGTCTAGGGGCTAATATCTCAAATTAATCCTCTGTTTGCTGAGGTTGAAAAGGTTTGATGAATGTTTTTAGCTGGAAGATAATTGCTAGATTTATTAAATCATTAATCTGCTGCTAACACTAAAAAATCATAATGGCAAGACAAAAAATGGCGATCGAAAAAGAAAGTATTAACATTTTAATTATTGATGACCAGCCCAACAACCTCCGGTTTCTATCAAATATTTTGACCAAAGAAGGGTATAAAGTTCAGCGGGCGATTTCGGGAGAAATGGCGGTAAAGGCTAAGTTTACCGTTCTCCCAGACTTGATTTTGCTAGATATTGCGATGCCTAAAATGAACGGCTACGAAGTCTGTGAAAGACTGAAAGGTAACAAAAAGACTCGGGAAATTCCGGTGATATTCTTAAGCGTTTTTAATGAAACTTTTCACAAAGTCAAAGCTTTTGAAGTCGGCGGTGTTGACTACATTACTAAGCCTTTTAAAGTCGAAGAAGTTTTAGTGCGGATCGAAAGTCAATTGACTATACAACAGCTATCGAAACAATTAAAACAGCAAAATGCCCAACTGCAACGAGAGGTAGAATTTCGCAAGCGGACAGAACAAGCACTCCGAGAAAGCAAAGCGCTGTTGCAGAAATTGGCGGTCAATATACCGGGAGTTATTTATCAATTTATAAAAAATCCCGATGGAAGTTTCAAATTTGAATATATCAGTTATGCTTGTCGGGAGATTTACGAATTAGAGAGTGAGGAGATATTTAAAAATCCTGACTTGTGCTTCGAGCAAAATCATCCAGACGACCGACAATATCTGGAAGAAAAACTTGCCGCTAGCGCTCGAAGTTTAGAAGCTTTTGCCTTTGAATGGCGGATTGTTACACCGTCGGGTAAACTCAAATGGCTGCAATCTAATTCTCGACCAGAAATGCGCGATAATGGCGATATTGTTTGGTATGGCGTACTTTTTGATATCAGCGATCGCAAGCAAGCAGAAATAGAAATGGCAGGAGCTAAAGCTGCTTTAGAACGGCAAGTTCAGCGAGAATTGCTGATTGCAAAAATAACTAAAGAAATTCGATCGAGCTTGCAGCCAGAAAAAATATTTCAAATAGCTGCAACTCAAATCGGTCTGACATTCTGCGTCAATCGGTGTTTGATTCATACTTACGTTACTACTCCCCAAGTCGATATTCCTCTGGCGGCCGAGTATCTCGAACCCGAGTGCGAATCTATTTGGAACGTACCCATTCCACTTTGGGGCAATCCTCACGTCGTACAAATGATGATACAAGATATGGCGATCGCTTCCAACAATGTTTACTCAGACCCTCTTTTGCAAGCGGTTCAACCGATTTGTCACAAGGTTGGGTTGAAATCGATGCTGGCAATTCGCACTTCCTACCAAGGCAGGGCAAACGGCGCTATCTGCTTGCACCAGTGCGATCGCTACCGGGAATGGACGTGCGATGAAATCGACTTGTTAGAAGCTGTGGCGGCTCAAGTAGGGATTGCGATCGCTCAAGCTAAACTGATCGATCGAGAAAAAAACCGGCTTGTGCAGCTCGATCGGCAAAATAAATTGCTGCAGGCAGAAATTCGCACCCGCATCTGCGCTGAGCAAGCTCTGCAAGAATCTGAAGCAGAATTGCGGGCGATTTTTGCCGCCATGACTGACACAGTTTTAGTGAGAAATGCTGAAGGGCGCTGCATCAAAATCGCCCCGACAGGAACGGCGATTTTGGTGAAACCTCCAAGCGAAATGATTAACAGAACTGCTCACGAAGTCTTGCCGGAACCTGTGGCAGATTCGGTATTAAATGCCATCCAACAAGTTCTGAAAACGAAGCAAAGCATGAATGTTGAATATAACTTTACAGTCGGAGATCGCGAAGTTTGCCTCGATGCTAAAGTTTCTCCGCTTTCTCCAGAATCAGTGATTATCGTAGCGCGAGATATTAGCGACCGCAAAAAAACAGAATCTGCACTCCGAGAAAGCCAGCACTTCATTCAGGCGATCGCCGATTCCAATCCCAACCTATTGTACGTTTACGATTTAATTGAAAAACGGAATGTCTACAGCAACCGACAAATAGCGGCGATGCTCGGATACAGCGCCCAAGAAATACAAGATATGGGTACAGCAGTGATGCCAACGCTGCTCAACCCCGACGATTTGCCAGAGTATTTTCAAAACGTCAAAAAAGTGGAGCAAGCCAAAGACGGCGATGTCATTGAGTTTCAATACCGGATGCGGCACAAAAACGGTGAATGGCGCTGGATGCACAGTTGGGATACAGTGTTTCTCAGAACAACTGATGGTAAACCCAAACAAATTCTCGGTACCGCTAATGACATTACTGACAGCAAATTAGCGGCAGAGAAACTGCTAGCATCGCAGCAAAGAATTTCCTTTTTATTGCAGCAAACGCCGATCGCAGTTATCGAGTTAAACCTCAATTTAGAAATTATCACTTGGAATCCCGCGGCCGTTGCTATTTTTGGCTACAGCGAGCAAGAAGCGAAAGGGAGAGTCGCCTCCGATTTGATCGTACCTGAAAGCTACCACCAGCAAGTATCTGAGATTTTCAATCACGGCTTGAACGCCAAATCCAGCGGCACTTCCGAAAATCTGACCAAAGACGGCAGAATTATCATCTGCGAGTGGTACAATACTCAGCTAATTGACGATAACGGTACAGCGATCGGCATTGCTTTAATGGCTGTAGATATTACCGAACGCAAGCAAGCAGAAACCAAACTGCAAGAAAGTGCTTTACGACAAAGAGCGATCGCCCGCATCATTGAAAGAATGCGGCAGACTTTAGATATCCGAGAAATTTTTTACGCCACAACCCGAGAATTGCGCCAAACCATGAAGTGCGATCGAGTCGCCATTTACCGTTTCAATCCAGACTGGAGTGGCGAATTTGTAGCCGAATCGCTTGACCGCAAGTGGGTTTCTTTCATCCAAGCACAAGAACTCGATTCTAACCTTACTGAAGGCACTTTAGACAACGAACTTTGCCGCGTCCAAAAATTAGATAGCACTTCACAAGAAGTCCACGATACCTATTTGCAAGAAACTCAAGGCGGAGTTTACAGCCGAGGTAGAACTTACCTTTGTGTTCCAGACATTTACAAGCAAGGCTTCGATAATTGTTACATCAAATTGCTAGAAACATTTCAAGCTAAATCATACATTATTGTGCCTATTTTCTGCGGTAAAAATCTCTGGGGATTACTAGCATCTTATCAAAATTCAGCTCCCCGCCAGTGGAGCGAAGCTGAAATCAACGTTGCAGTTGATGTAGGGACTCAGCTAGGAGTTGCTTTACAGCAAGCGGAATTGCTCGCCCGCACTCAAAGGCAGTCAATGGAACTGATGAAATCCAAAGAAAACGCCGAAGTTGCCAACCGCGCCAAAAGCCAATTTCTCGCTTCCATGAGCCACGAACTCCGCACGCCTCTCAACGCCATTCTCGGTTTTTCTCAAGTCATGGCTCGCAACAGTTTTATCACAGAAGAACAAAAAGAATACATAGAAATTATCAACCGCAGCGGCGAACATTTGCTGGAACTCATCAATGATGTTTTGTCAATGTCCAAAATAGAAGCAGGTCAAATTACCATCAATGAAAGCCGCTTCAATCTCTACAGCCTTCTCAACAGTCTCAAAGAAATGCTGCAACTAAAAGCCAACTCAAAAGGTTTGCACCTAATCTTTGAAAAAACCGAGGATTTGCCGCAGTACATTCAAACAGACGAAGCAAAATTGCGGCAAGTTTTAATTAACCTGCTCGGCAATGCGATTAAATTCACTCAGCACGGTACCGTTACTTTGCGCGTCAGCAGCCAAGCTGAAAAGAACGCCACAGAAGAAAACAAATCCCAATTGTATTTTGAAATTGCCGATACTGGCCCCGGCATTTCTCCCTCGGAAATCTCCACATTATTCAAGCCATTCGTACAAACCGAAACTGGCAGACAATCCATGCAGGGAACTGGTCTCGGATTGCCGATCAGCCAACAGTTTGTCCAGATTATGGGAGGTGATATTGCTGTTGAAAGTCAACTCGATAAAGGCACAACTTTCAGCTTTAATATCTACGTTAAATTAGTAACACAAAGTGACGAACAAGAAACATCGGCGGTTAAACAAGTTATTGCTCTAGAAGCCGGACAACAAACTTATCGAATATTAATAGTTGAAGATGTCGTGGAAAATCGGCAACTGCTGCTTAAGCTCCTCGTACCGCTGGGATTTGAAGTCCGCGAAGCAACTAACGGTCAAGAAGCAATTGCTTTGCAGTCAACTTGGAAGCCGCACCTAATCTTAATGGATATGCTGATGCCAGTGATGGATGGGTACGCAGCGACAAGACATATCAAGCAAACTCCAGAAGGTCGAGAAACAATAATTATTGCCCTGACTGCCAGTGCTTTTGACGAGCAGCGGTACATAATTTTGTCGGCTGGTTGTAACGATTTGATCTGTAAACCGTTTCGAGAAGAGGTACTCTTTGAAAAGATAGCGTATCACCTGAAACTGCGTTATATTTATAAGGAAGAAAACTCATCTACTTCTTTTTGTGCACCGACACTGCTTCAAAGTTTGACTACCGAGGATTTGAGTGTAATGCCCGCAGACTGGGTGGTCGAATTGTACCGAGCAGCAATGTGCGTTGACGACAACCGCATCCTCGAACTCATTGATGAAATTCCCGAAACTGAGGCAAATCTCGCTAACGCTTTAACAGATTTAGTCGATAATTTTCGGATAGATATCATTATCGATTTAACTCAATTATATTATGATGAACGACCATCCATTACCAGCGACTCCCAGAGATATTCTGATCGTTGACGATATGCCGGACAATTTGCGACTTTTATCGACTATGCTAACATCTTACGGGTATCAAGTCAGGAAGGCTATTAACGGAAAACTGGCTCTGCAAGGGGCAGACATATCTCCTCCCGATCTAATTTTACTAGATATTAATATGCCGAAAATGAACGGATATGAAGTTTGTGAGAAGTTAAAATTAAGTGAAAAAACTAAAGATATTCCGGTAATTTTTATTAGTGCGCTAGATGACGTGCTGGAAAAAGTCAAAGCTTTTCAAGTAGGAGGAGTAGATTATATTACTAAGCCTTTTCAAGTAGAAGAAGTCTTGGTTCGCGTCCAAAACCAACTTTCCCTTCGTTCGCTGCAATCGAAACTGCAACAGCAAGCTAGAGAACTGCACGATCGCAATTCTAGATTGCAGGAAGAAATCGCAGAACGGCAGCAGGCTGAAGAATCAATCCGGTTTTTGCTGGAAACTACGCGGGCGATCGGCGAAGCTGTAGACTTTCACTCAGCTTTAGAAGCAATTCTGCACCAAGTTGGCGAAACCATCGGATGGGATGTAGGAGAAGCTTGGATTCCCGATGCAGAAGGAACTTTCCTGCAATCTGCCCGGGGGTGGTATGCCAGCAACGCCAGCATGGAATCGTTCCGCAGCCAAAGCGAACAACTGACATTTCCTATGAATATAGGGCTGCCGGGACGAGTTTGGGCATCTAAGCAACCGGAATGGGTAGAAGATATTGCCAGGGGCTACCCGCATTTTCTCCGAAGTCAAATAGCACTAGAACTCGGATTCAAAGCGGGTTTTGGGATACCGATTTTGGTAGGCGATGAAGTATTGGCAGTGCTAGTTTTCTTTAAAATTTCATCTTGTCGGAAAGACGCGCGATTTATAGACGTTTTTAATGCGGTCGGCACTCAATTAGGTTCTTTGATTCAGCGCAAACAAGCAGAAGAATTGCTGCGTATTGCTGAAGAAAGATATCACAGCATTGTAGAAAATGCGATGGAAGGCATTTTTCAAAGCACGCCTTCAGGAGGTTATATCAGCGCTAATCCAGCTTTGGCAAAATTGTACGGTTACGACTCCCCAGAAGAACTGATGTCCTGCATTAAAAATATTTCTCAGCAACTGTACGTTGACCCGCAACGCCGCCTCGAATTCGTGGCTGCTATGGATGTGGACAAGGCCGTTTCGGGATTTGAATCTATGGTATGCCGCAAGGACGGATGCCGGATTTGGATATCAGAAAATGTTCGGTCTGTTCGGGATTCAAAAGGTGTGTTAATGTACTATGAGGGTACTGTTTCTGACATTACAGAGCGGAAATTAGCGCAAGAAGAGCTGAAAATTCAACAGGAACAAAGCGAGAAGTTGCTGTTAAATATTTTACCCAAACCAATAGCAGAACGCTTGAAGGCGGAGCAAACTACAATTGCTGACAGTTTTGCCGAAGTAAGTGTTTTATTTGCGGATATTGTTGGCTTTACTGAGTTGTCTGCTAGAATGTCTCCCAGGGAATTGGTAAAACGCTTAAACGTGATTTTTTCCCACTTCGACCAGTTAGCTGAAAAGTACGGTGTGGAGAAAATAAAGACTATTGGCGATGCTTACATGGTAGTCGGGGGATTGCCTACGCCGAGACATGACCACGCCGAGGCGATCGCCCAAATGGCCCTGGGAATGCAGGCAAAAATAGCAAAGTTGTCCGCCGAGACAGGGGAAAAACTGGCAATTCGCGTCGGCATCAATTCCGGGCCGGTAGTTGCGGGAGTGATTGGTGTGAGCAAGTTCACCTATGATTTGTGGGGAGATACGGTGAATGTAGCGGCGAGGATGGAAGCTACGGGTTTTGCAGGCAGCATTCAAGTTACTGATGTTACTTATCAGCTTTTAAAAGATAAGTATTTGTTTGAGAGGCGAGGATTAATTCCAGTAAAAGGTAAGGGGGATATGATGACTTATTGGTTGCTACAAAACAAGTAAAAATTGGGAATGGGGATTTTGAAGGAAGAAGAAAGAAGGAAGAAGGAAGATACTGTAGGTTGGGTTGAGGAACGAAACCCAACACGGGTGCATCTCACATTTGTAAATGTATACGAGATAATAATGGTTTCCGGCGCTGTTCTTGGTATTTCTGCAAAACTGAGATGCACCCATTGGGAGGAAGAAGGAAGAAGCAATAAGGAAGAAGGAGCAAGAAAGAAGGAGCAAGAAAGAAGGAGCAAGAAAGAAGGAGCAAGAAAGAAGGAAGTATGTTTATTTAACCTGATATCTTGCACCATTCTCCAGAGTTGAATGTTCTTGTTGCCCGTTGCTCCTAGGGCGTGTTTTCTTGCCTCTTCTGTAGGTTGGGTTAAGCGTAGCGCACCCTCCGCAACGCTTGGCCCAACAAATCTACGAAAAATGTTGGGTTTCGTTCCTCAACCCAACCTACAATTTAAGGCAATTCAGGGGAGAGAAAACACGCCCTAGCCCGGCCGGGAACGGGATTGTGCTGCTATGATGAAAGTAGTTAACGAAAATTTACATTAACAGTCGTGACAGCACAACAATTAGTATCTGCAACGAGTTTTGAAAAGCTAATTTGGACTTGGAAAGGTCACAAAATCCAATATACCGTCCAAGGAACCGGTCGCCCTCTGATCTTGATTCACGGATTTGGGGCTTCGATCGGACATTGGCGGCAAAATATCCCCGCACTCGCGGCGGGTGGCTATCGCGTATTTGCGCTGGACTTGCTGGGATTCGGCGCTTCCGCCAAACCTGCCCTAGATTACACTCTGGAATTGTGGGAAGAATTGCTGACAGATTTCTCGGCGGATCTGGTACAGGAACCGGCTGTATTTGTCGGGAATTCGATCGGCGCTTTGCTGAGTTTGATGGTAGTCGCCAACCATCCAGAAATATCAGCAGGCGGAGTCTTAATCAACTGTGCCGGCGGGCTCAACCACCGGCCCGACGAACTGAATTTCCCGCTGCGAATAGTGATGGGGACTTTTACTAAATTAGTTCGATCGCCCCTGATCGGCCCGTTTGTCTTCAACAACATCCGCCAAAAACACCGCATCCGCAACACCCTGCGCCAAGTCTACAGAAACCCCGAAGCCATCACCGACGAACTCGTAGAACTCCTCCACGCCCCCTCCTGCGAGCCGGGAGCTCAACAGGTGTTTGCCTCGATTCTCACGGCCCCAGCAGGCCCTCAACCGTCAGAATTGCTGCCCAAAGTCGATCGTCCGTTATTGGTACTTTGGGGCGCAGACGACCCCTGGACGCCGATCGCCGGCAGCCAAATTTATCAACAATTGGCCGCCAACGGTAAACCAGTGAAATTTGTTTCAATTCCCAACACGGGCCACTGTCCCCACGACGAGCGGCCGAGTGAAGTCAACGCTCTGATTTTGGACTGGCTGCTGGAATTGAAGTAAAATTTTTCTGCTCGATCCAATCGCGGGACGATCCATCAAAACTCTTACATTGCAAAGGTTCTGCCTCGCTCCACCGCAGCCGCATCCGAGCTTCTGCCGACTCCAAAAAAAACTTTTGTAAAAAGCATTGACACAATCTAGCGAGTCAGCTATATTGATGGACGTGTGAGGAGCGAACCAGAGAAAGCACCGAGACGAAACACGGCCAGTCGTCGGTGCTTTTTCTGTTGAAAGGCATTTTTAAAATTGTAGGGACACGGCACTGCCGTGTCCCTATAATTTTGGGAAAATTATTATTGCTACAAATATCAACGATCGCCCAAAACAAATTGTTCGATCGCAGCCGCCACCCCGTCTTCCTCCACATCCGGTGCCACCCAATCAGCAGCAGCCTTCACCCCATCAGGAGCATTGCCCATCGCCACGCCCACACCCGCGTAGGCAATCATTTCTAGATCGTTAAAATTGTCGCCGATCGCCATCACGTTCGCCGCCTGCAAACCCAAAATTTCCTCGGCTAAATACTGCACGGCATCTCCCTTATTCGCCGAAGGATGCGTAGCTTCAAAAAAAGTAGAAACCGATCGAGTTAAATAAAGTTCCGCAGGCGTGTAGCGCTCCCGCATACTGATGTGCAAGCCGTCGAGTACCGCCGGATTTTTGCACAAAGCCAAAATTTTCGTCGGTTCCCCCGGAATATCTCGCCGCAAATCTTTAATCACGATCGGTTCAATGCCCGATCGTTCTGCATAAATTCGGGTAGCTGCGGTAATTTCCGGGACATAAAGTTTGTCGTCAATGTAGAAATGGATCGAAAGGAGCGGTCGCAAATGCGGTTCTTCAAAATAATCTAACAGTTGCAGAGCAGTTTGTTTCGATAGCGGCAAGTGTCGCAGTCGCTTTTGAGCAGCGATGTCTTGAATCCACGCGCCCTGATAGCAAATCAGCGGCAATGTTGAGCCGATGTCCGAGTGAAAACGCAAAGCCGATCTGTACATCCTGCCCGTAGCGACGGCCACTTTCACCCCCCGCAACTCGGCTGCCAAAATTGCCTGCTTGACGGGTTCTCGGATGTCATTTGACAAACCTGCGATCGTGCCGTCGATATCCAGTACCAGTAGTTTAATGTCTGCGGTGCCAAAAGCGCGATCGGTCGCAGTCGCTGGATTTGAGGCAGTTATATTCTGCATGATTGTTTTTAGATTTTAGCTGTTGATTTGCACGCACCAGTTTATTTTGGCACTGGCGGGATAGCAAAGTGCGACTTCTGATTTTTTGAAGACTAAAATATAGATAACTAAATAAGCGCAAAAAAAGTATCGAGGAGGAGCATTTAGGGACTGGTTTAGCTCAGCTATATAATAGCAGCCAGTTTACTGTCGTAAAAATCGCCCTCGACCTCCGATCTGTATTTCCACTTACTTAATAATACCACTGGCAAAAAAAAATGCAACTGTAAGCAAGATCCAAAGCATTATGTCATCCATTCCCAATCTCAAATCTAAAATTGTATAACCGCACCTTTAAAACCACCCCCAAACAGCATGATTGCCATCCCTGGATATCGCATTGACACAGAACTTTATACAAACCCTCACACAGTTATTTATCGAGGGATGCAGCTTGAAAAACAAAAACCAGTTATCCTCAAAACTCTTAAGCCGCCATACCCTAGCCCAGCACAAATAGCCCAACTCCTGCACGAATCAGAAATTCTTAAAAAATTGAATAGTTCAGGAATAATCAAGCTTTACAAGATAGAAAAATACAATCACTTTCCTGTTTTAATTTTAGAAGATTTTGGCGGTATTTCCCTAAAAGAGTTTCTCACAAACAACCAGCTTGAGTTACACCAATTTCTGCAAATTGGCATAAAACTAGCAGAAACTCTCGGTCAACTCCACGAACACCAGATCATTCACAAAGATATTAAACCGAGCAATATTATTGTCAATATCGAGACGGGGGATGTTAAGATTGCTGATTTTGCGATCGCCTCCCTGCTACCAGGCGAAAACCCCACCCTCAGCCATCCCCATTTACTCGAAGGAACCCTCGCCTATATGTCTCCCGAACAAACGGGACGCATGAATCGGGCGATCGACTACCGCACCGATTTTTATTCTTTAGGCGTCACCTTTTATGAAATGCTTTGCGGCGAATTGCCTTTTAATGCGATCGATCCGATGGAATTAGTACACTGCCATATTGCCAAAACGCCAGTTTCTCCTTGTGAAAGCAGAAAGCAGAAAGTAGAAAGCAGAACCATTGAAAGCAGAATCAATCAAGCAGAAACTGAGGAGATTCCTCAAGTCGTTTCCGATCTCGTCATGAAACTCTTAGCAAAAACCGCCGAAGACAGATATCAAAGTGCTTTCGGACTTTTGTACGACTTAGAAAATTGTCTCGATCGACTGCAAACAACCGGCGAAATTTCCCACATAACCCTCGGCGAGCAAGATCAGTCAAGTTATCTGCAAATTTCCCAAAAACTTTACGGGCGAGAAGCAGAAGTTAATATGCTTCTCAGTACCTTCGAGCGCATGAGGCGAGGGAATACAGAAATCGTGCTGATTTCCGGTTGCGCCAATCTGGGCAAATCGTGGTTAGTCTATGAAATTCACAAGCCGATAGTACGCGAAAACGGGTATTTTATTGACACCAAATTTGAGCAATTTAAGCGCGATATTCCCTACGCTTTTTTGCTCCAAGCTTTTCAAGAATTGTTGCGGGAAATCCTCACAGAAACAGCCGCCCAAGTCCAAGTTTGGAGACAAAAAATCTTAAATGCCCTCGGCGGTAACTGCCAAGTAATTATTGAAGTTATTCCCGAAGTAGAACTGATTGTCGGAACGCAACCCCCAGTACCAGATTTAGGAGCAAATGAATCTCAAAATCGCTTTAATTTAGTATTTCAAAAATTCATCCGCATCTTTACTCAAAAAGAACACCCGCTGGTAATTTTCCTTGACGACTTGCAGTGGGTCGATTCAGCATCCCTCAAGTTAATACAACTGCTAGCAACTGACATCGAGAGTCAATATTTATTAATAATTGGAGCCTATCGAGAACAGGAAGTAGATGTAAATCATCCCATAATGCTGACCGCCGAAGCAATTAGAAAAGCCGGCGGTACTGTGAGCGCGATCGCCCTTTCACCTTTAGATATTAACAGCGTCAATCAATTCGTTGCGGATACTCTGAACTGCCCACCAGAAAAATCGCTAACTTTAGCAGAATTGCTTTTTCAAAAAACCGCAGGAAATCCCTTTTTCTTAACTCAATTGCTAAAGTCTCTTTACTCAAAGAAATTGCTATATTTTGAATTTTCACACTCAAATAGATTGAGCGATCCAGCCGAACTTAACCTTTCTGGCTTTCCTCAACAAATCTCAGAGCGAGTTGTGAAAAATTTCCCAATAAAAGGCCAGTGGCAGTGGGATATCGAGCAAATACAAGAAATGGGAATAACGGACAATGTTGTAGAATTAATGATAGATAACATTCAAAAACTTTCAGACAATACGCAAGAAATGCTAAAAGTAGTCGCTTGTATCGGCTACAAATTTAATTTAGGAATTCTCTCTACAATCGCCAAAAAACCTCTAGCCTCCACAGCAACAGACCTCTGGGAGGCACTTCAGTCCGGTCTAATTTTTCCCGTGAATAACGCCTGCAAAATTCCGATCGCACTAGCAGCAAACAAAGAAGTAACAGACAAAATATCTAGAGACTTTACAGATGAATTGTCTCTACCATTTTCTGATGCTGCTAGCGCGACTTACCAATTTTTGCACGAGCGAGTGCAGCAAGCAGCTTACGCTTTACTATCGGAATCTCAGAAACAAGAAATCCATCTCAAAATCGGCCAAATTCTGCTGCAAAACGCCTCTCCCGATCGATTAGAAGAGCATATTTTTGATACAGTAAACCAACTAAATTTCGCTCAAAAAATCATCAGCAACGAATTAGAAATATTTCAATTATGCCAATTAAATTTAATTGCAGGCCGCAAAGCAAAAGCCAGTGCAGCTTACGAACTAGCCCTCACATATTTAACCGCAGGTATTAAGCTGCTTCCTCCAGAGAGTTGGCAAACTGATTACGACTTGACTCTTGCACTCTACGAATCAGCAGCAGAAGCAGCTTACCTCAATACCGAGTTTGAACAAATGGAAAAATGGGCAAAGATTGTCCTGCAACACGCCAAAAATGAACTTGACAAAATCAAAATTTTTGAAATTAGAATCACAGCTTGTGCGATGCAAACCAAACTCCAAGAAGCTGTCAAAATTGGTCGAGAAGCACTAAAAATGTTAGGAATAAACTTTCCTGAATCACCGATTCCCCTCCACATTCACAAAGCACTGACCAAAACAGCAGCTTATTTAACCGGGAAAAAGATAGAAGATTTAATTAACTTGCCGCTGATGACAAATCCGCGTAAATTAGCAACTATGCGCGTGCTTTCCAGTATGTTTTCAGCTACGTCTATAGTTGAGCCTATGCTGCTACCATTGATTGTGTGCGAGCAAGTTCATTTATCTATTAACTACGGAAACTCTGCTTTTTCAGCCTTCGGTTATGCTAATTACGGAGCAATTTTAAAAGGGATAGTTAGAGATATTGAATCCGGCGATCGCTTCGGTCAATTAGCTTTAAAAGTGAGCGATCGACTAAATGCTTTAGAATTCAAAAGCAAGACGCTTAATTTAGTAGCCTTCCTTTTGATGCACGGCAAACATCACGTTAAAGACACTTTACCGCTTTTAGAAGAAGCCTATCAAAGTGCACTAGATAATGGTGATTTAGAATCTGTCGGATATTCCGCAGTAAATATTTGTCAGTCTTTGTATTTCATCGGTCAAGAATTGCCACAACTAGAACAAAAAATGGCAAATTACAACCATTTACTGCTTCAACTCAAGCAAGAAACGGTATTGACTTGGAATCAAATATATCATCAAGCTGTTTTGCAATTGATGGAAAAAGTGGAAAGTCCAGACATTTTAGTAGGTGAAGCTTACAGCGAAGAAAAATTGTTACCGCTGCTGTTAAAAGCTAACGATCGGGTGGGACTCCAGCAATTTTATTTGCAAAAACTAATATTAGCCTATTTATTTGGAGATGTCGAGCAAGCCCTTGAAAATGCAGCGCAAGCAGAAGTTTATTTAGACGGAGTTGCGGGCTTTATTAATGTTAGTGAATACCATTTTTACGATGCTCTAGCCAGACTATCAGCATATCCATCTGCAACAAAAGAGGAACAAGAAGAGCATCTATTTTACGCAACCAGTAACCGAAAAAAGCTGCAAAAAAAAGCACTTTCTGCGCCAATGAATTTGCAGCATAAATGCGACTTAATCACTGCCGAAAAAGCGCGAGTTTTGGGGAAAATTGTGCGAGCTATGAAATATTATGACTGGGCAATTCAAGCAGCACAAGAAAATGGATACATACAGGTACAAGCAATCGCAGCAGAATTGGCAGGATCATTTTATCTATCCATAGGACGAGAAAAAATTGCTAAAACTTACTTGACAGAAGCGCGTTATTGCTATCAGCGCTGGGGAGCAAAAGCCAAAGTAGCGCATTTAGAATCAAAATACTCGCAGTTGCTAACTTCAGCCTCGATTTCAACTAATATCGAAACTCACAAATCTACCAGCAGCGCTTCCACTACCAGCGACAGTGCAGGCGTGCTAGACTTGACCACAGCAGTTAAAGCATCGCAAACCTTAGCCGGCGAAATAGTTCTAGACAAACTGCTCGCAAAAATGATGAAAATTGTTATTGAAAATGCCGGGGGGCAAAGAGGCTTTTTAATACTAGAAAAAGAGGGTGAATGGGTGATTGAAGCATCAGGATATGTAGATGTCGATAGCGTTGCTGTCATGCAATCAATTCCCATAAATTTTGTAGAAGAAGATCCCGAACTAGCTTTATTGGCAGTTGCCGTTGTCAACTACGTCGCCCGCACGCAGGAAAGTATAGTTTTAAACGATGCCGCCCGCGAAGGACAATTTACTCGCACACCCTATATAATTGCCGTTCAACCTAAATCAATTCTTTGCACTCCCTTAATTCATCAAGGTAAACTCAGCGGCATTCTATATTTAGAAAATAATCTGACTACAGGTGCTTTTACGCCAGACAGATTAGAAATGTTAAAACTGCTGTCTTCTCAAATTTCTATCTCGATCGAAAATGCCCAACTTTACGCCAACTTGCAGCAATTCAATCAAAATCTCGAAAAGTTAGTACAGCAGCGTACCTCCGAACTGTCCCAAACTTTAGAAGACCTAAAATCTGCCCAAAATCAACTGGTAGAATCGGAAAAAATGGCCGCCCTCGGAGGGTTGGTTGCAGGTGTTGCCCACGAAATCAATACTCCCATCGGCATCGGCATCACTGCAGCCTCCCTACTTTCTGAAAAAGTCACAAAATTTTTTGAGCTTTACAGCAATGGCCAAATTAAACGCTCCGAGTTAGAAAAGTTTCTGGATATCGCCATGCAAAGCAGTAATATGATCTTATCCAACCTCACACGGGCGGCTGACTTAGTTCACAGTTTTAAAGAAGTGGCAGTAGATCAGTCGAGCGAGTTAAAACGCACGTTTAAAGTTAAAAACTATCTAGAGGAAATTTTGACATCTTTAACCGCCAAACTAAAAAGAACTAAACACAAAATAGAGCTGAAGTGCGATGAAAATATTGTACTGGACAGTTACCCCGGCACGCTGTCTCAAATTGTGACAAATCTGGTGTTAAATTCTTTAATTCATGCTTACGATGGAGAAGACGAAGGAATTCTGAGTTTTGATTTCAAACTAGAGGGCGATCGGCTAATATTTGAATATGCCGATAACGGCAAAGGAATTACCGCAGAAAATCTCAGTAAAATTTTTGAACCGTTTTTTACCACCAAAAGAGGCCAGGGCGGTACAGGATTGGGACTGCACATTATTTATAACCTTGTTACTCAAAAACTAAAAGGCACAATTTCCTGCGAAAGTCAAGTAGATAAAGGAACAAAATTTATGATTGAATTTCCCGCTAAAATGAGCAATTAGTTATTATACCGCCAACATGAATATAAGTTTTATTTAGGAGAACGATAAATGTCAGAAGCTAGTAAAAACCTGTTGGCTGCGGGCGATGACGAATTAATAGCGGCGGGCGACGATGAATTAATATTTGCCGAAGAAGACGAGGCGGAAGAAAAGCCAATAGAAGCCACTTGGAAAATATTAATTGTAGATGATGAAATAGAAATTCACAATATTACAAAACTTGCCTTAAATGAGTTTACATTTGAAAACAAACTCATCACATTTATTAGCGCTTACTCAGGTAAAGAAGCCAAAGAAATGATCCAAGCCCATCCAGATATAGCATTGATTTTACTGGATGTAGTTATGGAAACAGAAGAGGCAGGCTTGGAAGTAGTAAAATACATCCGCGATATTTTAGACAATAAGATAGTGCGGATTATTTTACGCACTGGACAGCCCGGACAAATCCCTGAAGATGTAGTAATTGTCAGCTACGATATTAACGATTACAAAACTAAAACAGAACTGACAAACAAAAAGTTATTTACCACGGTAGTAACAGCACTGAGAGCATTTCGCTCCCTGACTCAAATCGAAGCCAGCAAAAGCGAACTCGAAAAAATTGCAACAGCTTCCGCCCGCTTTGTTCCACGCGAATTTTTAAGATTTCTCAAAATTGAAAGCATTGTTGATGCCAGATTGGGAGACTCTGTACAGGCAGAAATGACGATTATGTTTGCCGACATTCGCTCATTTACAAGTCTGTCAGAAAGTATGTCTCCCCAAGAAAACTTTGAATTTCTTAACTCTTACTTAAGCCGAGTTGGCCCAGTTATCCGCCAGTACAACGGTTTTATAGATAAATACATTGGTGACGGGATTATGGCTTTGTTTCCTAACAGACCTGAAGATGCTGTGCAAGCAGCAATTGAGATGCAGCAGCAAGTGAAAATTTATAACAGACACAGGCAAAATAGCGGCTATCAACCTATTTCGATAGGGATTGGCTTGCATACGGGAACTTTAATGTTGGGTACTATTGGCGAAGCGGAACGGATGGAAAGTACAGTAATTTCCGATGCTGTGAATTTAGCCGCCCGCGTGGAAGGATTGACAAAGCTTTACGGAGTTGGTATTGTAGCTAGCGTTCAAACTTTGTGCCGGATCGACGACCCCCAAAATTATAAGTGCCGTTTTCTCGATCGCGTTCAAGTAAAAGGAAAACAAACACCTGTTGCTGTATTTGAAATTTATGACGGCGACTCGGATATCATGATCGAACTAAAAGCACAAACCCAAACTTATTTTGAACAGGGAATTTTTTTTCACTACCAGCAGCAATTCGCGCAAGCAAGGCAAATGTTTCTGCGCGTCTTGCAAGTCAACAAGTATGATAAGGCAGCAGCTTTTTATGCAGAACGCTGCGATATGTTGATGAAGAATGCAGTCATTATGACTCTGGAAGGAATTGAAATTTAGGGCATGGGGCATGGGGCATGGGGCATGGGGCATCAGCTAAGATTGTGAACAGTGAACAGTCAACAGTCAACAGTGAACAGTGAACCGTGAACAAATAACTTAATTTATGCGCTTAAAATCCCTTGATGTTTTTCGCGGAATTGCGATCGCCTCCATGATTCTAGTCAACAACCCCGGTAGTTGGAAACAGGTTTATCCGCCACTAGATCACGCAGAATGGCACGGTTGCACCCCGACAGACTTAGTATTTCCGTTTTTCCTGTTCATCGTTGGCTGCGCGATGTCCTTTTCCCTGTCAAAATATACCCAAACTACTACAAAAATAAACACAAATATTTACTGGCGAATTGCACGGCGCGCCGCTATTCTGTTTGTATTAGGATTGCTGCTAAACACATCTTCGATCGCCCTTGACGTACTTCTCAACAGCGCCTCGCTTGAAAACTTCGGTAAAATTCGCATCATGGGAGTATTGCAGCGCATCGGCTTAGCTTATTTCATCAGTGCGATCGCCATTCTCAACCTCTCCCCCCGCAATCAAAAACTGCTCGCTGTTGCCGTGCTTTTGGGCTATTGGGCTGCATTAACCGTATTTGCTGTAGGGGGGTACAGTGCCGGCGAACTCACGCCAGAGGGCAATGTAGGGGGATATGTCGATCGGCTAATTCTCGGTAGCCAACACCTGTACAAAGGCGGCCCCTTCGACCCAGAAGGATTGTTGAGTACCTTACCCGCAGTTGTAACAGTCCTGATCGGCTACTTTACAGGAGAGTGGCTGCGCGTGCAGCCAATCAAAACCCGCACCAGTGTAAACTTAGCAATATGCGGCCTCAGTTGCCTAGTAATCGGCCATTTGTGGGGATTTTCCTTTCCGATCAACAAACAACTTTGGACAAGTTCTTATGTAGTTTTTACTGCTGGTTGGGCGTTGTTATTGCTAGCAGCTTGCTACGAAACAATAGAAGTGCAGAATTGGAAATGGGGGCGGCCGTTTGAAATCATGGGATTGAATGCAATTTTCCTGTTTGTTGCTTCCGGTATTGTCGCCAGAATCCTGTTAAAAACCCATATTGGCAGCGGCGAAAATGCTCCAACAACTTACACTTGGATTTACGATAACTGGTTTTTGCCGTGGGCGGGGCCGCTGAATGGTTCTCTGGCATTTGCCGTGACAGCGGTATTATTTTGGTGGTTAATTTTGTATGGAATGTACCGCCGTGGTTGGGCGATAAAAATTTGAGTAAAACAGTAGAGTCATACCAAATCCGGGTTGGATATCCTCTCAGCCATTAACATAGCTTGCGATCGAGCTTAAACGGGCTAAGTTTCTGTGGGTCATCATAAATGGGGTAAATAACCGGGATGTGGTATAACAAGTAGGTGGTTGGCAAGTAATGAGGAACAAAACTTGACCATCAAAGGCTGTTTGTTTATAATACATTTATAGGAATTACCCAAAAACAGCGTATTTCTGTCATTATGAGCCAAGCGCTGTAATTGCAACCGTTTGTTTTTAGCCTGATAGTGCGTAAGTCATGATTTACTTACATTTTTCACCCATAAAGGTTGATATTAATTCCCTGTTCTTTGAGCAGGGATTGCAATCTGAGGATGGCCGTTAATTAATAATACGCATAGGATAGCAGGAAGATAAATAGCCTGTACTACTTGATAAATTAGTTCAACAGCTTGGCGTAAAAAGCCTAACATTTTCACTTGATATAGCAATCCTAAATCAGTCGCAAAATCGAGCGAGACCAGAATCCTTGCAGTGCGAGCCAGAAAGCTCGCGTATAATGCAAGCAAATCATTTAGGATTGCTATATAAGGGTTTCAGCTTTTTTCCCCAAGCCCTACCTATATGTTAACTAAGCTAGGGACTGCTTAAGCAATAGAGCGTATATACATAGATTGCGAATCTCTGCTGTCTTCTGGGTGTGGAATTTATTAGAATCTTTGAAGTCTGCCGCCAATTGTACTATTAATATCTGTGTGTCGAATTATGCCTACTTTTGTTGAAAACCTTGCCAGTTTTTTACCGATTCGTGTCTTAAATTGTTTTGCTGCAGATCCTACTCCTCTTGCTTCTCCGGCTAGTGGCTCTTTTGAGGCGGCAGTTTTGTTTGTTGATATCTCTGGTTTTACTGCTCTTACTGAACGTCTTGCTCAAAAAGGTTCTATTGGAGTAGAAGAATTAACGACTCATTTAAATGCTTATTTTGGTCAATTAATTGAATTAATAATAGCACATAAAGGGGATATTGTCAAGTTTGCTGGCGATGCTATGTTGGCTATTTGGCCGGCGGAAAGTTTGTCTTTAGATCTAGCGACTTATTGTGCGGCGCAATGTGCTTTGGCGATTTTAAATGATTTGGGTGAATATCAAGCGGCAAATGCCCAGTTGCGATTGCATATTGGTATTGGAGCGGGTAACTTAAAAGAGTTTTACATCGGTGGAACGAATGGCCGATGGGAGTATCTTGTGGCGGGGGAACCTATTGGTCAAGTGGCGCTTGCAGAAACGGCTGTGGGTATAGGTGAAGCTTGTTTGTCCCTGACGGCTTGGGAGTTAATCAAAGACCAGTTTGTGGGACAATTATTAGCTTCAAATGTGGTGCGTTTGGAGGGATTTAATCTTTTAAAGTCTGTCGCGGATAGAAGGTTTCTCAATCTGGTTGAATCGGCTCCCATCGCGATTTACGATCAGATGCAAGAACGACTGGAAAGATATGTAAGCTTGGGGGTTTTGCAGCGTTTAAAAGTCGGTCAAACTGATTGGTTAGGCGATTTGCGACGAGTGACTGTGATGTTTTTAAATTTGCCGGGGATGGATTATGATGCCGAGGGGGCTTTAGATTTTATTTCAACTACACTTAATGCTATCCAAAATATTTTGCAAGTTTATGAGGGGACTTTAAATAAGTTTTTGGTGGATGATAAAGGTAGTACATTGGTGATTGGTTTTGGTTTGCCGCCGTTTGCCCATGAGGATGATTCGGTGCGTTGTGTGATGGCGGGAATGGCTTTATTGGAAAACTTAAGAAGTTTAGGATTGCAACCGAAGATAGGGATCGCGACTGGTACTTGTTATAGTGGTGTAATTGGCAGCGAGCAACGTCGAGAATACACAATTATCGGGGCGGTTGTGAATTTGGCGGCGCGATTGATGCAGGCTGCGAAGGACGGAATTTTGTGTGATGAAGGGACGTTTGAGTTCGCCAAAGAAAGAATAGAGTTTGAATCGTTAACTCCGATTAAAGTTAAAGGTATAGAAGAAGTCGTTCAAGTATTTTGTCCGCTTGGGGAGGTGCGTAAAGATTTGCCTTGGTGGATGGCAGGAAAAACGGAAAAGTCGATGGTGGGGCGGGAAAAAGAACGGTTATTGTTAGGGAATAAATTAGAACAGTTGAAAGCGGGTGTTTCTGGGGTAGTTATGATTTGTGGGGAGGCAGGAATTGGCAAGTCTTGTTTGATAGAAAATTTGCTTTTGCAGGCGCAAGAATTGGGGGTCGGAAGTTTGGTTGGTGCGGGGGATGCGATCGCTCGCTCGAAGCCCTATCATGCTTGGAACGCGGTGTTTAGTCACTTGTGGGATTTGTCTTTTTTACCCGATTTAGAGACGAAAAAACGTCAGGTTTTAGATTTATTGGAGGATGAACCGCAATGGTTGGAAAAAGCGGCACTTTTAAATGGGGTTTTGGGTTTAGATTTGCCGGATACGGAGGTGTCGGCTGGGTTGGTGGGGCAGCCACGGGCGGAAGCGACGCGGGATTTGTTGGTGCAATTGTTGCAGGATTCGGTGAATCGCTCTCCTAAGTTGCTTGTTTTGGAGGATGCCCATTGGTTGGATTCCTCAAGTTGGGCGCTGATTTTGGCGGTGGCGCAGAAGGTGAAGCGGTTGTTATTGGTGATTGGGACGAGACCTCTGGGTGAGCCGATGCCGGAGGAATACGATCGACTGCTGACGACAGAAGGGGTAGAACAGTTGCATTTGGAAGCAATGCCGGCTACAGATACGCGACTGTTTCTGTCTCAGCGTTTGGGGGTAAAAAGTTTGCCCGATCGCCTGGTGGAGTTAATTGAGAAAAAAACAGAAGGAAATCCGTTTTTTAGTGAGGAATTGGCTTATGGTTTGCGCGAGGCGGGCGTGATAGAAATTCATGATGGGGAGTGTCGGATTGCTGCGGGGGTTGGTAATTTGAGTGAGCTAAATTTTCCTGCTACTGTGCAGGGGGTGATTGCTTCGCGGATCGATCGGCTTTCTCCCAGTGAACAGCTTACATTGAAAGTGGCGAGTGTAATTGGTCGGTCTTTTGGATTTCAGTTGTTGCGAGATATTCATCCGATTGAGGATGATAAGCCTGAGTTGCCTAATTATTTGATGAAGTTACAGCGGTTCGATCTTACCCCGATGGAGACGCCGGAGCCGGATTTGGGGTATATGTTTAAGCATATTATTACTCAGGAAGTGGCTTATGGTTTGATGTTGTACTCGCAGCGCCGGCAAGTTCATGAATTTTTGGCGTTGTGGTATGAAAGAAGTTATGAAGAGTTGTCGGGGTTTTATGCGATTTTGGCGCATCATTGGAGTAAGGCACGGGTTGCAGAAAAGGCGATTTTTTATTTAGAAAAGGCGGGGGAGCAGGCAGTGCGGGTTCACGCTTTGCGAGAGGCGGTGCAGTTGTTTACGGAGGCGTTGGAGTGGTTGGAAACGTTGCCTGATACGGTGGAGAGAAAAGAGCAAGAGTTGCGGTTGCACATTGCTTTGGGTGCGCCGCTAACGGCAATTAAAGGTTATGGTTCGCCTGAATTAATTAACACTTTTACCAGAGCGCGGGAATTGGCGCAAGAACTCGGAGAAACAGCTAATTTTTCCCCATGTTGTGGGGGTTATTTGCAGCCCATATTGGGCAAGGAGATACAAAAACAGCCGGAGAATTAGCCCAACAACTTCTTTGTCTAGCGAACAATTCCGAAGATTCGGCTATGCTGGTAACCGCTCATCATTCTATGGGTGCAAACTTGCTTTATATGGGAGATTTTATTCAGGCTCAATTTCACCTAGAACGGTCTTTATTCTACTACGATGATCGAAAACATTCCTCCCTTGCTTTTATTTATGGGCAAGATTCGGGGGTAGCGAATTTTGCTCTTCTATCAATATGCTTGTGGTTGCGTGGTTATTGTCGGCAAGCTCTTGAGAAAAAGGAACAATCCTTGAGTTTAGCTAGAAAGATAGGACACCCCTTTACTTTAGGGCTTGCCTATTGCTATGCAACTCAGATTTATCACTACTTACAAAATGTATCTAGTACCCAAAAATATGGGGAAATGACGATTAATTTCTGCCTAGAAAACGAGTTTTATTTCTGGGGTACTTTGACGAATATTATCGTGGGTTGGGTAAACCAGCAGTTAGGAGAAATCGAGTTAGGTTTGACACAAATGCAGCAAAATTTAACAGCTTATTTAAGCCTGGGGACAAGATTAGGACAAATTTATTATATGAAGTTGACGGCTATCGGTTATCTGAATGCTGGTTTGGTGGAAGAATGTGTAAGTTTGATTGATAAAGGTTTGGAATTAGCCGACCCAACGGGCGCTTATTGGAAAGCCGAACTCTACCGGATCAAAGGTGAAGCGTTAATTATGCAATCAAAAGATGCAGAGGCGGAAATTTGTTTTCATAAAGCACTTGAAGTTGCTCGCTCTCAAGGTGCCGTGTCTTTGGAACGACGGGCGATTATGAGTTTAAGCGAATTTTTACACCGCTGTGGCAAAACCGAAGCTGCACGGCAGTCTATGGCACAGCTCGATCTAAATGCTGAAGAATTTGACCCAGTGGATCGTGAAAAGGGGATGACATTGCTTGCAGCGATCTGTTATTGTTGAGCTAGCCGGCCAGATGGCTGCTTAAACTATAGTTCTTGACGAAGATTATAAAGATTTAGTAGCAAAAAAATGCCCAGAAATTCAAAAATTATTTTAAAAATAAATTTACCCGCATTTTCAACCTAAACACTCCAAAGTTTAAAGTGAGATAAGGAGTCAATAAAAACATCAAAAAATCGTCACCACGTCTGTAGTCAAAAACACAATTATTTTTACTTGCCAGACTATCTATCCTAATTAGGGAAGTTTGGCAAGTAATTTTTGTAAATTTTAAATAGTTAACGAATAGTTTTAGAGTGTAAAATTTTGTGAAATAGCTGCGGTGACGAGTTAGTACAGATTTTAAAGTTTAACCGATATCCTGTTTTTACCTAAGTGTGGTAATCTAAGAAAACTGCGATTCTTTTGTGTCCGCTTAACCGTTATCATTAACCCTATCGCTTAACATATTGTAAGTAAGATTTCTTGAAAGTACAACCATGAATTTAAACAAAACAAAAGACTCTGATAGAAAAATATTTCCTCGCTCTATATTATCAGTTAGTCGGCAAGAATTTGGACTTCCAAAGAATAATCCAGATGCTAAAAGTTTGCCTCTTCAACTGCTAGTTAAAGACGAAGTAACTCTACCAGAAGACTTACACGGTCATGTGTTTATTATCTCAGCCGCAGGCTCGGTAGATTCTCACCGTCTTTTGGAGAATAATATCGTCTTTCCGTCCAGCGATGGTTCTACTCCTTTTTATAACGGGGATGGGATAGTTTACCGTATTGACTTTGACAACATTGAACAAGGAATTTTTCTAACAACTCGGCTTCTGAAAACTCCGTGTTACTATGCTGATATAGCAACTGCAAAGTGTTTTCCAGATTTTAAATTTCAAAATTTTGGTATTATGCGGATGTCTAAAAAACTTGGTACTCGTAACCAGCTTAATACAGGGTTTCTTCCAATGAAATATTCTGAGGAGGAAGGTGAGCGTCTGCTGGTAACTTGGGATATGGGGCGTCCTTATGAGATAGACACAAAAACTCTTGAAATCGTAACCCCTGTTGGTTGGAATGAAGAGTGGCGGGCGATGAATCCTCTATTATCTCGTCTGCCATTTCAACCTGATTTTTGCTTTAAATTAGTTCATTCTTCCGCTCATCCTTGTTTTGATCCTAAAAGCCAGCAGATGTTTACCGTTAATTGCGGTTGGTCTGTTTTGACTTTTATGGCTCAATCAATGCAATTTATTATTACTGTAATTAAGGATTTTTATAATTCTAGTAAAATTTTTAGTAAATTAAACAGGACTGCTTATAAGTATCTCATAAAAATGGTTGTCAAAAATATAAAGGTTTTCGATCATTATGTTGATCTGATTGCTTGGGATGGAAAAGGACAGCTTACTAGATGGAATATAACATACAATGATAAGCCGCTCCAAATTAAACAAAGTATTCATCAAATGGGATTGACCGAAAATTATGTATTGCTAGTTGACACAGGGTTTAAATTTTTATTGGAAGAGCTTTTGCCAGCTACAACAAACAAAATAAGCAAAAAATTGAAAAAAATAGTCAAAAATCTTATAGATTATCCGCAATTACCTGATACAGATATATATATTATCAAACGTACTGATTTGAAACCAGGCAAGAAGAATATTGAAGCCCAAAAAGTTGTCATACCCCGCGAGACGACACACTTTTTGGTAGATTTTAAAAATCCCAAGCAACAAATTACCCTTCACTTGGCTCATATTTGTGCCTGGGACACAGCCGAATGGATTCGTGATATCGATTTCGATAGTACCGACGAAACAACCCTCTCAAATAAACAGCCTCCCATGTACGGGATGACTGTAGGGCCATTGGATATTAGCCGTATGGGATGCTATGTCATTGATGCAGAAAAGGCAAAGGTAGTAAGATCGGATCTAACCAGCGTTTATCAAGATAATTCCCCTGGTCAACAAAAAGAAAAGAAAGAGTTTTGTCAGTACACTTGGGGACCGGCGCTTTATGCTTACCAGGACAACCAACCCACAGAAAAGTTTCAAGATATTTACTGGAGTTTTTTTGGTGCGTGGGAGGATATTCTCACAGAAGAAGGCTTAAAAATGTACGCACCTTATAAATATCGAGAGGTGCCGGTACCCGAACTCCTTGAACTTACCAAAAAAGGAATCAAGTCTAATTTATTGAGGTTGCATATCAAACCTTTGGAAAGCGTCAAAGAGGGTGAAAACAGATTAGAGATTCAAGATATTTATCAGTTTGAAACTGGTTATTTTGTAAACTCACCTCAGTTCATCCCTCGCAAAGCAGGAGGAGATGGTAGTTCTACGGATGGATACATTATGTGTGTTGTTTATCACGGCACAGATGATGAACCGGATAATGGCAATCAAATCTGGGTTTTTGATGCGACAAATCTGAAACAAGGGCCATTGTGTAAACTCTGGCATCCTCAACTTAATTTTGGAATTACAGTACATACAACCTGGTTGCCAAAAATTGCTAAACGGACAGCTACTTACAATATTCCTGTTGAGGAAGATTATCAAGATTTAGTGGCACAGCAGCCGGCAGCAATTCAAGAGTTATTTGAGAAGGAAATTTACCCACATTTTAAATCGAAAAACCCCTCAGTGTGAAGTGCGATAAGGACAGATTGACCTCCTCCCGGGCGTGAGGACATGGGGATTCCTAAGAATCGCTTACTTAGGTTTCTGCTTCGTAATCGATCGCCTGCGGGATCGGAAATCCGATCGCACACCCGCCACAACTTCCACAAATTACCGCCCCAACCCCGCCCAAATCAAGGATTTTGCCGATTTCTCGATCGCCCGCCACCGAATCCCTAACTATAACTGAGCCCAAATCGCTAAAATTAAAAAAAGATACGTAAATAGGCAGGCCCGGTCAATGATCCCAACAGTTATAGAACAATCCGGTCGCGGCGAACGCGCCTTTGACATCTACTCGCGACTCCTGCGCGATCGCATCGTCTTCTTGGGCCAACAGGTTGACTCTGACTTAGCCAACCTGATCGTTGCCCAATTGCTATTTTTAGACGCCGAAGACCCCGAGAAAGATATTTACCTGTATCTCAACTCCCCTGGGGGTTCGGTGACAGCAGGTATGGGCATTTTTGACACGATGAACCACATCCGCCCCGATGTTTGCACCATTTGTCTCGGTTTGGCTGCCAGCATGGGCGCTTTTCTGTTGAGTGCCGGCGCTAAAGGCAAGCGGATGAGTTTGCCTCACTCCCGGATTATGATCCACCAACCTCTCGGCGGAGCTCAAGGACAAGCAACCGATATTGAAATTCAGGCTAAAGAGATTTTGTACCACAAACGCCGCCTGAACGAACATCTTGCCAACCATACCGGTCAGCCGCTTTCCCGCATTGAAGAAGATACCGAACGGGATTTCTTTATGTCGGCTGAAGAAGCAAAGGACTACGGATTAGTCGATCAAGTGATCGATCGCCGTCCTTCCGCCAGCCGCCCGATCGCCGCTGTCGTCTAAATAAAAAGTTAAAAATCAAAAATGAGGAAATATTCTTCATTTTTGATTTTTAATTTTTAACGGTCATATAGCAGTTTTCAATGGAGTGAATTACAGATGCTGGGGCGCATGATACGGCATCATAGTTAAGTCCTTACTGTATTTCATACAATTGAAAACTGCTATATGTAGCTTTTTCTAAAAAACATCACACCTAGAAACCCTACATAACTACTAGGGCAAAGATTCGAGATATTGCAGGAAGTCGAGCAATTGTTCTTGCTTTAAGAAATGGCGCGCTTCTTGACCGTAACCTTGTTTGAGATAATCTTTGCCTTGGCTGGGAGTCCAGCCCAACCGCTTGATTTCCTCAGTGGTTCTGCTGTAGATTTCCAGATATTCTAGGAAGTCTACCAACTCTTCGCTAGAAAGCTCTCTCTGCGACGACTTGCCGTAATTGTGTTCGAGACAGTCGCTTTCCTGTTTTTTCTTCCATTGCAGGCGTTTGAGGATAGCGTCTATTTGGGCGATCGTATCAGAATTATCCTCGATCGCATCGCTCGGAATTCCCAACGCGATCGGTTGCAATTCCCTGACTTCGGCCGCACCCTGTAGCAGTTCACTTGGGCTAGCAGTCGGCACATCCAATTCCGCGATCGGTTCGCCGTAGCTGGAAGAAAGCCAAGCGTCCGAGTCTAACTGCTTCGGTACAAATCCAGTAGCCTCCGCCCGATCGACCGTTGGCGGCAGCGGTTCCGGTACAGGTGCGATCGGCTGTTCGTTTAATTTCGCTTCAGTCTTGACAAAATTGCTCTGATGTGGTATAGAAACTTTGTCGGCAACAGGCATTTCTAAAACAGGAAGAGGATCGCTTGCCGGCGGAACCGGAGCAACCGGAGCAACCGGAGCAACCGGAGCAACCGTAGCAGGCATTTCTAAAACAGGAAGAGGATCGCTTGTCGGGGGAACCGGAACCGCAACCGGCGCAACCGGCGCAACCGGAGAAACACTCGCGAGTCCAGTCGTGGGCGCAGCAAATCCCAGGACAGCGATCGATCGCAACCGGGCGCGGTCTTCAGCATCCTCAACAGACTCAGCAGCCGACATGGCCGTAGCAAGAGTTTTGCCGTCAACCTGAACCAGACAGCGAACAACAAACTTACCGTGATGAACAGTCAGCAACTCACAGATTAACTGTCCAGCGGGATAAAGGGCGCGAAATTCAGCAAACATAATTTTTTGACCCCGAAACCAGAAGGGGCTTATGACTTAAGTGTAGTACAGCGAGAGAGAAAACAATTTTCTGAAAGCACATATTCAACATACAATAAATTAAAGGTGAGTCATCCGCGCAACCTTTCACGCCACTAAACCCCATCCCACATCCGGCGGTTAAGCTAACAAGCACCGGGCGTCATTTCTACCTATAGGAAATGACACAGCAACTAAGCAAAAGTAGTAAAAGTCTCCGGTTTTGTGTAACTTGCACTTTCTACAGCACAGATTGCTCCCGACCCGCTCGTCGTTGCACCTCCGTCCGCAAGGGCAGATCGCGTGCAAAAAACAGGGACATCGCAGCAGCGAGCTACTAGCAATTTTGCCTTGAGCCGGTAAATTCTTTGCTAAAGCAAGAAGCAAGAGGCACTTCAAAAGGAAGAAGGAACAAGGCAGAAGGAACAAGGCAGAAGGCAGAAATGCAAATTTTCTCCCTCTCCATATCTCCATCGGCTCATCCTCGACTCAAGCCGTCGCTTTCAGTATCGAGCCATCTTTTAAGAACCGACAGGGGCTTTCTAATTCGCGAAGTGCTCGGCGCTGCTGACCTAAAAGCAAACAAACCAACGCTAAAAAATTGTATTGGGGAATAGCGTGGGGGAGAGTTTTATGCACCGTCAGCAGTCAGTTCAAGACAGACAGCAGACAATTAGCACGAAGCTTGTGTCGGGAGAGAATATCAAAAAATCCTCGCGATCGAAGAAGGCGGCTGTACTCGCGTCTTATTAACCCGCGCATTTGTTGGGAAGCAGGCACTGCGAGGGCCCGAGGGGGTGCGGCTGATTTCGCCAAAATTAGACTAATTGCTGGAAACAAGAGGATCGATCGCTACATGGAATTTTCTATCGCTGCACTGCTGGCAAATTTTACAGAAGACAAATTAGTGGCCCCTAAAGCATTGGAGAAAAAACTCGACTGCAACGACGCCACCAGTCAACTCAAACTTCAAATCGCATTAGAAGCTCTAGAGAAAATTGGCATATTAGTCAAAGACAAAGGCCGCTACCGCCGAGTAGCTGAAGACGACGTAGTAGAAGCAAAACTGCGCTGTTCGAGCAAAGGATTTTGCTTTGCAATTCAAGATGCCGAAGGCTCAGAAGACGTTTACGTGCGGGAAAGTCACCTCTCGACAGCTTGGAACGGCGATCGAGTCTTAGTCAAAATCATCAAAGAAGGCAGCCGCCGCCGATCGCCCGAAGGCGAAGTCATGCTGATACTCGAACGCGCCAACCCTTCGGTACTCGCCCGAGTCAAGCAAACTTCCACTCCCACCGGCCGCGTCAGCTACAGAGCAATTCCCCTGGACGATCGCCTGCTGTTTGAACTAGACTTGCTGGCAAATGGCAGCAACCTCCAAGAAGCGATCGACCACCTAGTACACGTCGAAGTCAAGCGCTACCCCCTCGGCACCCACCGCCCAGTCGGTAAAGTAGTACAGGTACTAGGCTCCGACGCCGAAGCCGCTGACGACCTCGACATCGTATGCTGCAAGCACGACTTGCCGCGCTCCTTCCCGGCCGCCGTCATCAAAGCAGCCGAAAATTTGCCCAGCAAACTCAAAAAAACCGACCTCAAAAAACGCCTAGATTTGCGTAACATCCTGACTGTTACCTTCAGCAAAAACGAACCCGGAACCAACAGCAAAAACGATGTCCTTCAAGCCCAGGAGGAAAATATCTCCGAGGGAGCAGCCGAAAACGAGTTTGACCCGACCTCATTCCTCTCCGATCCGCCAGTGGAACGCGCTCTGTCGATCGAAACCCTGAAGTCCGGCGGCTGGCAAGTAGGAATCCACATCACCGACGCCGCCGAGTACGTACAGCCAGAAACCCCGATCGACCGCGAAGCCCGCAAGCGAGGCACCTGCGCCCATCTGGGAGAAAAAATCATCGCCGTGCTGCCAGAAATCGTCAACGAGCGCTGCTCTCTGCTGCCAGACACCGAACGGCTGACCTTCAGCATACTGCTCACCCTAGACGAATCAGGAGAACTCCTAGAATACGAAATTCAAACCAGCGTCCTTCATATTGACTACCACCTCACCTACCAGCAAGCTCAAGCAATTCTCGAACCAGGCGATCCAGAAGTTCATCCTTTGTCCTCCGCCCTCCGTCCTTTCCTAGATCAAATTATGGCCGCCTCACAGGCTGCCAGACAGGCAAGGCTCAAGCGAGGAGCTTTTGAACTAAATTTGCCCGACGCTAACTCTCACTTCGACGACGAAGGCGAATTAGGAGCTTTTGCGATGGCTCCCGCCGCCCAGTCGGCGGTCTCCGAGTTGGTGGTACTCGCCAACCAAGCTGTCGCCACCCACCTGCAAGCCTTGGGAGTCCCAGCAATCTACCGCGTCCAGCCGATGCCAGACCCGGCAGACATTCAAGAGTTCATCAAACTCTCGAACAACCTCGGAGGCGAACTGTATCTCGAAACCGAAGAAGAAGTTCTGCCCTTTGACTTTCAGCGATTTACCCAGCAGTTTGCCGGCCTGAAGTCCGAAAGAGTTCTCACCTACCTCCTCGAAGACACCATGAAACCCGCTGTTTACAGCACGACTCCCAAGCCGCACTTCGGTTTGGCGCTACCACAGGGTTACACGCGCTGCACTTCGCCGCTTTCCCGCTACGCCGATTTGCTGGTGCTGCGGGTGTTGCAAGCAGTGTTCGAGCAAGGCCGCAGCAGCCGCACAACACGGGCTAAGGAAAAAGTTGACTTGCACCATTCCTCCTGTCACGGTCAAATTACTTGGAATGTTCTCCCGCCAGATTTGCACCACGAATTTGAGACAGAGTTTGCATCGGCCGTGGTACACCTGACGGAACGCGAAAGGGTTGCTGAGGATGCCGAAAGCGATTTGCAGGGATTGAAGAAAACGGGATTGATGAAAGAACGCACCGGGCAAACTTTCCAGGGTTTGATTACAGGTGTGCAGTCTTACGGTTTCTTTGTGGAAATTGAGGTGCGGCCGCCCGAGAGCGAGATCCTGCGAGTTGAGGGATTGGTGCACGTTTCTTCGCTCAAGGATGACTGGTACGAGTATCGATCGCGCCAGCAAACTCTAGTGGGTCGCAAAAACCGCAATCAGTACCGTTTGGGCGATCGGGTAGAAGTTCAAGTCAAGAGTGTTGACTACTACCGCCAGCAAATTGATTTAGTTGCAGTTGGGGGCGGCAGCCAAGCTTTTGATGATGATGAATAATCTGTTGACAGTTGACAGTTGACGGTTAACGGTTGACAGTTGACAGTTTTTATTTTGTAGGTTGGGTTGAGCGATAGCGAAACCCAACTATACTTAGACAATCTGCGTAAGATCGATCGGCCCTAAAATTAGGATATATAGATTGTTGTATTGACAGAGTGTGGTATCCTCAAACGTTAGTTATAAAAACTTCATCAACAGCAAAACGTGCCCCCAATATACATACTTGGGGCTGGGCCTGCGGGTCTAGCTGCCGCTTATACCCTCACACAGCAAGGTCAAACAGTTGTCGTCGTTGAGCGAGAATCGCAAGTTGGCGGACTCGCTAAAAGCATAGAGTATCAAGGGTTTATTCTCGACCTCGGTCCCCACCGTTTTTACACTAAAATTCCCCCCGTCCTCAAACTCTGGAACGAAGTTTTGGGCACCGAACAAGTCACAGTCAGCCGCCTCACCCGCATTTACTACAGCGGCAAATACTTTAGCTATCCCCTCAAAGCCTTAGAAGTCTTATTTGCCCTCGGTATAGTTGAAAATATACGCATCTTTTTTTCTTATTTAGCAGCAAAGCTGTTACCCAACCGCCACCCGGAAAACTTTTCAGAATGGGTGACAGCTAAATTTGGCAAGCGTTTATTTGAGATATTTTTTGAAGCTTATACAGAAAAACTTTGGGGGATTTCCTGCACTGAAATTAGTGCTGAATGGGCCGCTCAGCGGATTAAAGGACTGTCGCTGCTCAAAGCGCTTCGCACCGCTTTTTTGGGTAGCGATGGCAAAGTTAAAAGCCTGATCGATCAATTTCAATTTCCCCGCTTAGGCTCAGGGCAATTATACGACAAAATCAGCGACTATCTACTGGAAAAAAATCAGGAAATTCTCCTGAATACAGAAGTAGTGCGGGTGTACGAGCACAACAGCCGCGTCACTAAACTCACTCTGAGAAATCGCCACACCGGAGTAGAGTCAACGGTTGGCTGTAGTGCAGTGATTTCCTCAGTGCCGCTGAATACATTAGTAGAGCAAATGATTCTCCCCCCCCCCGTAAGCAAATCTTATCATTGGCGCGATCGCTCAAGTTTCGCAACACAATTCTCGTTTATCTAATAATTGAAGGCAGCCAGTTATTCCCTGACAACTGGCTTTATATCAACGAACCCAGTGTCAGCGTCGGGAGGGTGACTAATTTTGCCAATTGGTCGCCGAATATGCTGCCGAACCAGCACCAAACGCCTTTATGCTGCGAATATTGGTGCAACTTCGACCAACCGATGTGGCAGCAGCCGGAAGCAGAGCTTTTGAGTTTGGCAGAACAAGAATTGAGAAAAATTGGGCTGCTTCGCGATGAGAAGGTTGCGGGAGGTTTTGTAGTTCGCTTGCCGCGTACTTACCCAATTTATGCAGGGGATTACAAACACATTTTATCAGAAATTAAAACTTATATCAAACAGTTTGAGAATTTGCAAGTTGTGGGTCGTTACGGTGCTTTTAAGTATAACAACCAAGACCACAGTTTGTTGATGGGGATTTTAGCGGCCCAGAATGTGTTGAACCCAGGGAAACATGACCTTTGGGAGGTGAATTCTGACAGTGAATATGTGGAAGAAGCGAGTGTTGATGCTGCGACTACTCCCACTAGGCGAGTTGGTTTTGGGAGGCGACGAAAAATCCTACATTTTTTGCAGCAACGAATATCAAAGAATAGATTTTAGCTGGTAATTTTCACATCAAATAGGGACTGAGAAACCGGTTTTTTTACGACAATACTTCGTTGGAGCATCGCAGATTCGGTAAAAAACCCGGTTTCTGACTACCCCTGCGTAAGTCCAGATCAAATATGCAGTATTAACAGAGTATTTATTGCTTTCAATGAGGATTAAATAGATGAAAAATACAAAAATATATGGCTTTAGTTTTACAATCTGGGGAGTGCTGACCATAGCTTTTTTGCTGAGGTGCTTATTGACAAGTGTGGTTCTTGCTATTAACAACATCTCAGCAGCTTACACTCCCGACACCGAATTATACCTGGTAACAGCCAGAAAGTTAATAGAGTCAGGTCAATTTGCAAATAGCGTACAGCCTGAAATTTTCCGCACTCCTGGCTATCCACTATTATTGATACCAGGAATTTTATTAGGTCAGCAAGAACTTGTGGCAATATTTATTCAAATAATGCTGAGCTGCTTCACGATATTTCTAATATATAAAATTGGATTGGCTATTTGGGGTGAAAGCAAAATTGCAACTTTTTGTGCCTTGCTGTATGCAGTTGAACCAGTATCTATCCTATGGCTGACGCTGCTGATGCCTGAAACTCTGTTTACGGCTTTAATCACCTTATTCATGTATCTACTGATAAAATACTTTACTGAAAAGTCGTGGAAATATTTACTGTGTGCAGCAATTACCTTGGCTGCATCTATTTATGTCCGACCTATAGGGTATTATTTACCTTTCCTAATCTCTGCTATCTTATTGATAGGTAGCTTGACAAAGATTCAAAAAAATAAGATTTTGATGATTCATGCTTGCGTTTTCTTTATAGTCGCGATGGGTAGCGTTGGCATTTGGCAAGTCAGGAACTATGTAAAAACGGGATATTCGGGATTTGCGGCTGTTTCTGACTACAATCTATACTGCTATAACGGGGCATCTGTAATTGCAAAGCAAAAAAATATAGCATTTGAAGACATGGCTGAACAGCTTGGATGTAATAATCCCGCAAAGTATTTAAAATTTCATCCCGAACAGCAAACATGGAGTCAGAGCAAAATTTACCGCCATATGGGAAAAGAAGGAAAGAAAATGATTATGAGCAATACTGTGGATGCGTCAATTATTCATTTAGAAGGAACTATTAGAACCTTGATTGAGACACCCGCAAAGCTGTACCTAAAACGATTCACTAAGCAACGTAATCCTGCTCTAAGTCCTTCCTCTCAAATTCCTAAAGTTTTAACTGGTCAAACAAGCTGGAAAGCAATATTTAGTGATTTTCACCTTTCGCCTCTAGTCTTTTTTTCTGACTTAAGCTTGTTATTAATATCAGGAGCATATTTTTTAGGTGTTACCGCAGCTTTGCTATCCAGTAATTTCCTGAAAAATAGGGCAATGATCACGCTTGTTAGCATAGCCGCATACTTCCTTGCCGTATCCGGGGGCGTTGCAGGTGGCTATAGGTTTCGCCTTGCCATTACGCCAATAATCTGTCTGCTAGCAGGATATGGCTTGTGGCTGATTGTAGATAAAATTAAGCCAAAAAATATTCATAATCAAGGAGATATATAGCTGGCAATTTTAATGTCAAATAGGCAGTGTTACATAATTTTAAAATTGCAAGTAGGTGATTGTTAAGATGATAAAAAATACCGAAAGATTCATGCCTAAATTTACCATTTTGTCAGTTTTGTTAGTCGCTTTATTGATGAGGTTATTACTGCCTGTTTTAGCTTTGAGTATTACCCAAGATTTAGAAATCTTTAATAGAGGTGATACATTGTCATTCATAATTCCTGCAAAAAAGCTAATAGAAGTCGGTCAGTTTTTAAACATTGATAATCAACCAGAACTATTTCGCACTCCTGGCTATCCTTTACTACTAATTCCCGGACTATTAGTAGATAATGTGGAAAATGTGACCATTTTTATTCAAATAATTCTAGATTGTTTGACTGTATATCTGATCTACAAAATTGCTTTGCTCCTCTTTGAAAAAGATGAAATTGCCATTGTATGTGCTTTACTATATGCCATTGAACCCTTGCCAATACTCAGGTCAGCTTTTTTAATGTCTGAGACTTTACATACAACTTTATTAACTTTGTTTTTGAAGCTGCTGTTAGAATACTTCAAGAATAAATCAGGAAAACACCTGGCTTTGGCAGCTATTACTTTAGCAGCATCTATTTACGTCAGACCTATCGGATATTATTTGCCTTTCCTGATAACTGGTATCCTCCTAGTCTGGAATTTAAAAAATATGCAGGCAAGGAAACTTTTAATTATTCATACCTTTATTTTTTTGCTCGTGTCGATGGGTAGTATTGGTATTTGGCAAACCAGAAACTATGTCAAAGCAGGATATTCGGGAGTTGCTGCTGTTTCAGATTACAACCTATATTGCTATAATGGAGCTGCTTTAATCGCCGATCAAAAAAGAATAGAGTTTGAAGATACCCACGAACAATTGGGGTGTACTAAACACGAGAAATATTTTATGCTTCATCCTGAACAGCGACAGTGGAGTCAGGCTCAAATTTACCGTTACATGGGTAAAGAAGGAAAAAAGATGATTTTGAGTCAGCCTTTAACTTACTCAATAATCCATTTAAAAGGAATGTTCATGACTTTAGTTCAGACCCCAGCAAAGCGATATGTACTATTATTCGTGGGGCGGTTCGATCGATCGCTCACTCCTTCATATCAAAATCTCGATCGATACAGCTCTATCGTATTTTGGACTAATTTAAGCCTGTCATTATTATCAGGCGTGTATCTTTTAGGTGCAGCCACAGCATTACTATCAAAGAGATTCCTGAAAAATAGGGCAATGATTACGCTTGTCAGCGTCGCTGTCTACTTCCTGACTGTATCAGGTGGGATAGTTGGCAGCCATAGGTTTCGCCTTGCCATTACGCCAATAATCTGTCTGCTAGCAGGATATGGCTTGTGGCTGATTGTAGATAAAATTAAGCCAAAAAATATTCAGGAGTAAGGCGACATTGGTAACTTTTCTCGTTTCGGGCCCGAAGAATTAGTATTATTTAACCGCGAAGACGCGAAGGACACGAAGGAAGAAGAAAGAAGGAAGTAATAGTAATATCGAGTCGGCAATGTTGGGGTAATTCGATCGCGCTATAATTAATGAGCTTATTGCTGGATCATGCCCATGACTAATTCTGTTTCAGTCCCCGCCCAACCCCTAATTGTAGGAGTGACTGGAGCATCGGGACTGATTTACGCGGTGCGAACTCTGAAATATCTCTTGGAAGCCGATCGCGCGATCGAACTCGTGGCTTCCAAGTCTACTTACATGGTTTGGCAAAGCGAACAGAACATCCGAATGCCGGCAGAACCGACTCTGCAAGAAGAATTCTGGCGGGAACAAGCAGGAGTAGCCACAATGGGTAAACTTCGGTGCCATCCCTGGCAAGATGTCGGTGCTAATATTGCTAGCGGCTCGTTTCGCACCCAAGGGATGATGATTATTCCCTGTAGCATGAGTACACTGGGCAAGTTGGCGGCTGGCTTGAGCTCGGATTTGCTCGAAAGAGCGGCCGACGTTCAGCTCAAGGAAGGGAGAAAATTGGTACTTGTGCCTCGGGAAACGCCTTTTAGCTTGATTCACCTGCGGAATTTGACTACCTTGGCAGAAGCTGGAGCTAGAATTGTACCAGCGATTCCCGCTTGGTATCACAATCCGCAAACTATTGAAGATTTGGTAGACTTTGTGGTGGCTCGCGCTTTAGACCAGTTGGGGATTGATTGCGTTCCTCTCAAACGCTGGAAGGAAGAAGTCAGTTGACAGTTGACAGTTGACGGCTGACAGTTGACAGTTGACAGTTGACAGTTGGCAGTTGGCAGTTGACAGTTGGCAGTTGGCAGTTGGCAGTTGACAGTAACAACCAACAACCAATAACCAATCACCAATAACCAATCACCAATAACCAATCACCAATAACCAATAACCAATAACCAATCACCAATAACCAATAACGAATAACCAATAACGAATAACGAATAACCAATAACCAATAACCAATCACCAATAACCAATCACCAATAACCAATCACCAATAACTGACAACAAACAACTGACAACAAACAACTGACAACTGACAACTGACAACAAACAAATTACTAATATTTTTAATATGCGACCTGTATTTTTGCTAGTAATTGTGGTGGGGCTGACTATTTTTGCCCTGCAAAATGTGGAGCCGGCATTATCGCTGGTATTTTTGGGAGTTCGATCGCCTGCTTTACCCTTATCTATCTGGATTCTGCTGAGCATGGCGGCGGGAGCTCTCACATCTTTATTGATTTCTGGTTTGCTCGCTTTTTCAAATTACTTATCTCAAACACGAGAGCGCACCGGCCGCGACAGTCGCAGCCGTCCCGATACTTTCCCAGAGGACCGGAGAACACCTTACACGCCGCCTCCCCCTCCTAGAAAACAGGGAATTGACCCGGATCTGAATAGGGAAAATAACCAAACTCAGGCTGCTGCTTCCTACCGAACTGAGTACGGGACACCTGCGGGTTACAGTGCCGGGACTTTCCTGCAAGAAACTCCGAACCCTGATGGGGCGAAGGATTACGCTCAAGCCGGGACTTATGCAGCGGCAGACGATGAGGACGATTGGGTCTCAGGTGGCTCAAAATCCGGCTCTCAAGGCAGCGATGATGATTGGGGGGACGATCGCGATTTTTCCGATCGACCGCAGGTAAATGATGTTCCAGCGGCAAATCCGAGGGCTTACGAAGCTCAGCAGGAACCGAAAAGCAAGTCTTGGGCTGGCTCCGTATATTCTTACGGTTATCGAGATCCGAGCCAGTCTGGGGTGGGGCAAACTGAGTCTGTCTACGATGCGGAGTATCGGGTGCTGGTTCCCCCGCAAGAGGCGATACCTAAACCCGCTGATGAAGCACCGAAAAATCCTATTGCAGAAGCAGAGGATGATTGGGGATTGGATGAGGATGATGAGTTTGAGGACGACGATCGCCCCAGCGGCGGATCGATTGACCTAAAAAAATAGAAAAACATGGGAGGATTTGGCAGTGGATTGGTTGAGGGGAGTGAATATCTATCTCGTCGGGATGATGGGTGCGGGAAAAACAACGGTGGGGCGGATTTTGGCAAGAAAATTAAAATACCGTTTTTTTGATACTGATGAACTAATTGTTCGAGTTGCTAATCAGTCAATTGCTGAGATTTTCGAGCGAGAAGGGGAAGAGGCATTTCGGGAACTAGAAACTAAAGTGCTCGGCGAATTGTCTGCTTATAAAAATTCGGTCGTTGCTACGGGCGGCGGTATTGTGGCGCGATCGATGAATTGGGGTTATTTGCACTACGGTATAGTGGTTTGGCTGGATGTGCCTGTAGACCAACTGTACGATCGATTGCGTTCGGATACCACTCGACCCCTACTGCGGGAGGGCGAGATCGAATCTAAGCTGCAAAGCCTTTTTAACGAGCGAGAGCGTTTCTACACTCAAGCAGATGTCCGAGTCTGTACAGGTGTGGGCGAAAGGCCTGAAGCAGTGGCGGCTAGGGCGATCGAGGAAATCCAAAAAGTTATCAAACCAGAAACCGGGCCCGATCTCAATTGATACATTCTGAAACCGAGTTTCTGGGAAAATAACAGGTTTCTGAGGACTTTTGATACCAGTTCAAAAAAATAATGCAACAGTACGCAAGCTCCCAACCACCAGATTCATCAGTCATTCCCAAATCTAAAATCTAAAATTTAAAATTTAAAATCTAAAATCTAAAATCTAAAATCTAAAATGGTAGGACTTCGGTAAAAATACTGATTTTTGCCTGAGTGTATCTGTTTAACCGTCTAATATTTGGGAATCAACCGGGTTTGAGTGGATGCGAGGCGTAAGTTTTTTTAAGTGTGAGGATTGGGGGATGGGGAGATTTTGTGCAAAAACTAATGGCAGACTCATCTGATGCGTTAAAGTCGGCTATTGAGTTCTCCCTAAAAATAAAATGGCCCCACCGCTGAAGGGCTGTAGGGCGCAAGGACAGTTAAACGCTAACTTAATTGTCGGAAAATTTAGCATCAATGCTATCCTCCTATGTGACGATTTTACGATCGTCCATTCACTCATCAATTCTCCCGTATCAAAAAATGTAACCCAGTACCGATCGAATTTAAGGTGTTCTATTCTAAAAACAATACCTCATGCATTCTGACGAGCAGCTCCCTAAAGCTGCTTTTTTATTGCGATCGAGTTTTTGGCGGCCGGAGTTGCGGATTCTTGGGAATAACATTGTGAGCAACAGTCGCTACAGATCAATACTGCCATAGCGGTTTTCAGTTGCACTCCAGGTGCGTAGGTAATAGGTAATAGATAATTGAGAATAGGTAATTAGGAATAGGCAAGGGGAAACGGGGAATCGGTAATTGAGAAGCTGTACCTCACGAGGGTTGAAAACTGCTATAATTACGGCGCGAAACGGGCATTAATCCGGGTGGGGGATTGAAAAAAAATGAGCTGTATTTATTGATGGGCGATCGGATAGTTTTCGGCTAAATATCCGTTGTGAGTTGTAGAATTTGGTTGGGTGAATTTCCGGTTCCCAATTAATATAATACGAGCCTGCCTGTTTTGAACAAAAACTCGATCGCTCCGCCCAACGCCACACCTGTTAAAGAAATGGTAGCTAATACCGCAAAAGCCCGCCAAGTTTTCCAACCAGATAGTTGAATATCGAGTCTTGCCAAAGCTGCGGCTGAAATCAAGACTAAACAAGTAGCAAAAAGGTGTGACCAGGCAACTACTACCACAGCCACAAAAGCTCCTAAAATAATAGAAATAAAAGCACCCGCATCACTCGAAAACCACCGCATAATTAAGGCTTTTATGTCTTTCAGCGGGAATGACAAGCCGACAGATAACAGTAAAACAGAAGCTACGGCTAAAAACCAAGTCAGGTGCGGGGGTACATCAAACTCAGATAACTTCCAGCCAAAAATGAAATAAGTAACAAAAAGTAGAGTTAGGGAAACCCAAGAGTTTTTTTTCATGTTACCGATCTGTGGAGTCAATTCTTTAATAATAAATCTCAAATCGACTGACGAATGCCTTGAGATGAGCCCGATGAGTTTGTACAGGGCTTAGAGGTTAGTAGAAATAGCTTGCACGGGACAAGTAGGGATGCACTGCTCGCACACGATACACCGCGATCGAGCAAACGTTAGTTTAAAGCTTTCTGGATCTAGGGTCAAGGCTTCTGTCGGGCAAACCCCCGTACACAAGCCGCAGTGAACGCAAATATCTTCGTCTATGAGTATTTCCCTGCTGGCTAGGGAAACGCCGATGTTTTGCGATCGCATCCAGTCGATCGCCGCTTCTAGTTGGTCGATGTCCCCTGATAACTCTAGCACCAGTTTGCCTACTTGATTCGGAGCCACCTGAGCGCGGATAATGTTGGCAGCAACATTAAAATCCTTAGCCAGTCGATAGGTGACTGGCATTTGGATCGATCGTTGCGGAAACGTCAGCGTTACCCGTTTTTTCACCCTGCAAGTCCTCGGTAATTTACAAACAATCTTTCTTATCTTATGTTTTAGCGTACTTGGTCTAATGACTGCCTTTAGCAAAAAATTTTATGAGATTAGTCTGATTATCTCAAAATGTGGTATAATCTGAATCTATTATTTAAAATAAAAACATAGAAATAAAACCGCAATTTATTTTATGACCCAGAATTCGCCCAACTCAACTGTCGCCCCCGCAGCCAAAAATCCCGAAACAAAAGTCGCTGCGCGCCTCAGAAACTTATTGATCGTGTTAGCAGCGATCGCCCTTTCAGTATCTATCTTCTTCGGAGTCCGAACTCAAACGCCGTCAAGCAGTCTCACCGAAATGGCAAAAGCCTCGACGCCATTAGAAACAGCTTTAGCAAACGGCAAGCCGACGCTAATGGAATTTTATGCTAATTGGTGCGGTAGCTGTCAGGCAATGGCTAACGATCTGAGCGAAATCAAAGAGAAATATGCCGAACCGCTGAATTTTGTAATGCTGAATGTAGACAATGACAAATGGCTGCCAGAAATCACCAAATATCGAGTAGACGGCATTCCGCACTTTGTCTATTTGAACGATAAAGGCAGTGCCGTTGCTGAAACGATGGGCGAAATGCCGCGCACTATTATGGAAGCTAACTTAGAAGCCTTAATTGCAGGAAAACCTCTGCCGCACGTCCAAGCAGCAGGTCAAGTTTCTAATTTTACTCCCGCCACAGGGCCTGTGAAAACAAGTAGCTCTGACCCCCGCGCCCACGGCTCTCAAGTACAGTGAAAGAAGGAAGAAGGAAGAAGGAATAGGGAACAGGCAAGATGCCTGTTGCACAACAAATAAACTTTCTCGCTTCACAGGCATCTTGCCTGTTCGTGATTGCGATGACTTACAGAGATTCAAAAGCCGATCGCAACTTCTCTAGCTCTCTATATTGGACGGTCGTCTACCTCTAAAGAAATATTCACAAAAACTTTTGGGGAAGTTTATTAAGACTTATTATACTCCTCGTAAGGTGCGTCAGTAGATATTCTATCGCCCCCGAAAGAAATTCAAGATTGACGCACCCTACTAGAGTTAGTCTGACTGACGCGGTAAACTTTTCAATCTAAAATCTAAAATCTAAAATCTAAAATCTAAAATCGAATGACAGCCGACAAAACCGGATTCAGCATTAGCGCGACCGCCATTCGCCGCCATATCGGCACCCTCATGCTGACACTTGCTATTATAATCGTGGGCATTTTCTACATCACCCAACTGCCCGTTGACTTGCTACCATCCATCACCTATCCCCGCATCTCCGTGCGCCTAGACGCCCCCGGAGTCTCCCCAGAAGTAGCAATAGACGAAGTTACCCGCCCCCTCGAACAAGGACTTTCCGCCACTGAAGGCGTCATGCAAGTTTTCTCCCGCACTCGCGAAGGACAAGTCAGCGTAGATTTATTCTTCAAACCCGGGGGAAACATCGACCAGGCCCTCAACGACGCCACCGCCGCTGTCAACCGCATCCGCAACCGACTTCCCGATACAGTTGAATCGCCCACTCTCTCAAAAGTTGACCCTTCCCAGCAGCCGATTTACGAATTTGCCCTCACTTCCAACTCCTTGCAAGGAGTTGATTTGCGCGTATTTGCCGACGAAGAATTATCCAGGGAACTAAACGTAATTCCTGGAATAGCAGCAATTGACGTTGCCGGCGGCGTGCAAGAAGAAATTCAAGTAAATATTGACTTAAATCGCTTGCAATCTTTAGGGGTCAGTATTTCCGACGTTTTATCAGCCCTCGAATCCCGCAACCTCGACACTTCTGGCGGGCGGCTGCGGCAAGAAGCAGCAGAACCATTAACCCGCACCGTCGGGCGCTTTCAGAATGCGAAAGAAATTCAGGAAATTTCTTTTCAAGCATCGGCTTCCAATCCGCCAAAACGAGTGTTTTTGCGCGATTTTGCTCAGGTAATTGACGGTACAGAAGAAGAACGAGTTAAAGTATTCCTCAATCAGAAATCAGCCGTAAAAATTAGCATTCAAAAGCAGCCGGACGCGAATACAATCTCTGTTGTAGACGGCATCAAAAAGCGGCTAGAAGAATTAAAAGAATCCGGGGCAATTCCCGAAGGCACGACTATCGTCAATACCTTCGACGAGTCTAAGTTCATCCGCGATTCTATTAGCAATGTCCTATTTTCTGGTTTAACCGGGGCTGTTTTAGCCGGGGCATCTGTTTTGCTGTTCCTCGCTTCCCTTCGCCAAACTTTGATTATTGTCCTGGCAATTCCCCTCGCAACTTTAATGGCGATTATCCTGATGGGAGTTTTTGGCCTATCTCTGAACGTTTTCAGTTTGGGGGGTTTGGCGCTGGGTGTGGGAATTGTGGTCGATAACTCGATCGTGATGCTGGAGAATATTGTCGAAGGAACCAGCAATAAAAACAGTGCCAATGGCAAGCAGCGCTTAAGTAACAAGCAGTTGATGCAGCAAGCAGAAAAAAGCAGCCAAGAATTAGAATCAGCTTTATTTGCTTCCACCATCACTAACTTAGTTGCCGTACTGCCATTTTTGCTAATAGGCGGCTTAGTTGCCTTACTTTTCAACGAATTAATTCTCACCATCACCTTTTCCGTCGCCGCCTCTCTGATTGTCGGATTGACAGTTGTACCGATGATGGCTTCTCGACTGCTAGCGCTGCGGGTATCCAGCGGTTTGAGCAACTTTTGGCCGCTGCGCGCATTCGATCGAGCTTTTACCAATGCTACCGCCGGTTACGGTAAATTTTTATCGGGCATAGTGCGGTGGCGGTTGATGATCATTGCAGTAGCGATTATTGGATTGGGCGGCGGCAGTTGGCTGATGGCCGGTCAAATCCCCCAGGAAATATTGCCGAGAATTAACACCGGTCAAGCGAGATTGTTTGCTTTGTTTCCTGCAGGCACAAATTTGGCAACCAACCAAAGAATTATGGCCGAAGCTGATAAAATTATCCTCAGCCAACCAGAAACTCAATACACTTTGACGACGGTGGGCGGGCTGTTGTTCGGCAACAACACGGTTGAGAATGTGCTGCGCGGCGGCTGCAACATTACGCTGAAACCTGGCACCAATACATTGGATTTTGTGCAGCGAGTTACGCAAGAATTGAATAAAAAAATTGATTTGCCCAAAAATACTCGTTTGCGCCTGAATCCAGAAAATGTGCGGGGTTTGATTTTAACTAATTCGCCAGTGCGCGGCGCTGAAGTTGATGTCCTGCTTCAGGGCGAAAACGAACAAATATTGCAGCAAGCCGGCCGCGAGATATTGGCAACTTTGGAGCAGAAGGTAAACTTAGCTACTTTTCGCCCGGATGCAGACCCGCAGCA
Source organism: Microcoleus sp. N3A4 (assembly GCF_036701805.1). Taxonomy (NCBI): domain Bacteria; kingdom Bacillati; phylum Cyanobacteriota; class Cyanophyceae; order Oscillatoriales; family Microcoleaceae; genus Microcoleus; species Microcoleus sp. N3A4. Next base: position 37,316 of record NZ_JAUBRJ010000023.1, on the reverse strand, counting down.
GCCGGAAGTGCAGATTCGCCCCAACTGGGAACAAGCGGAAATCTACGGGTTGAATGCGAGGCAAATCGGAGAGGCGATTCAGACAGCAATTCAAGGTTCTGTTCCCACGCAATTGCAGCGGGGAAACCGTTTGGTTGATGTGCGGGTACAGTTCGATCGCGCTTCTGTTCAATCGATTTCTGCACTAAAATTTATTCCTTTAACTGCTAGGGATAACAGCATTATCCGCTTGAGCGATGTGGCGAATATTGAACTGGGAAAAGCGCCTGGGGAAATTCAAAGGCTTAACCAGCGCCAAGTTTTCATGATTGCTGGGAATATTAATAAGGGCGCGAGTTTGGGCGATGCTTTGAAACAAGTGGATGCAGTTTTGTCGGAAATCAAATTGCCGCCGGGAGTGCGAGTGATACCTAGTTCGGCGGCGGAAACTAACCGGGAATTGCAAAGTTCGCTGATTGTTTTGGGATCTTTGGCGGCGTTTTTGGTATTTGTGGTGATGGCGGTGCAGTACAATTCGCTTGTCGATCCGCTGGTGATTATGTTAACGGTGCCGCTGGCTTTGGCTGGGGGGATTTTCGGGCTGTATGCGACTAAAACTGCGATCGGCGCAACGGTGATTGTGGGGGCGATTTTGCTGGTGGGAATTGTGGTAAATAATGCGATTATTATGGTGGAGTTGGCGAACCAAATTCAGGAAGATGAAAAGGTCGATCGCACAACAGCAATTGTCAGGGCGGCACCTCAGCGCTTGCGTCCGATTTTGATGACAACTATTACCACAGTTTTGGGTTTATTCCCCCTAGCTTTGGGGATTGGAGATGGTTCGGAGTTTTTGCAACCTTTGGGTGTGGTGGTGTTTTCGGGTTTGTCGCTGGCGACGCTGCTGACGCTGTTTATTATTCCGTGCTTTTACATTTTGCTGCACGATTTCTTCGGGATGTTTGCAGCGAAGAAGAAGCCGCAGGCGGTGGCTATTCCCGTGCAGAAGGCGGGGAGAAAGAATGCGAATTAAAAGTGTTAGCTTTCCACGCGCTTTACCGCAATCCGGCAGGGGTTTAAACCCCTGCCTCATAGCGAAAGTCGGTTAAAAACCGACTGTAGATTTTGATGGAAAAATACGATCTATTTCATATCAATTCCGGCTGCACCGGAATGATATAGAGGACACGGCACTGCCGTGTCCCTACAATTGATCGTGGTAGGGACACGGCACTGCCGTGTCCTCCATTTATATCATTCCGATGCTAACGGAATTGATATCAGTCCTCTTTCAGAGGACTTTTGCTATGAGACAGGGAATTCATTCCCTGTCGGACTGTCGGATTTACAAACAATACCGGTACTGCATTTGATGTTAAGTTAACGCGCCGAGAATTAGTCGGTAAGGTGCGTCAGCAAACATTCTCTGACTCCCGATCTAAATTTCCGACTGACGCACCCTACGATAAATGCTGCAAGATTTCAGTTAAAATAGAGCTTATTTACGCAAGATATCTGAATATCTTTATGCTGATTTTACCAAAATATGAAAGACAAATTGACTGGTCGTTCTCGTATATAAATCAACCCATTAATTCCGAGTGGGCTACGATTGTCAGTGGCGATCGCAAAAAGGTCACTTTAGTCGATCGCAACTTGTCGCCAAAATACGAATACCAGCTTCCTGACGAAATTAGCTGTTTAGCGATCAGTCCCAAAGGCGATATGCTGGCCGCAATTATGGCAAATGACAATCACTTAGCAATTTTGACAGCAGAAAACCAGATCCTCTTTGAAGAACTCTTACCTAACCCTCCTGTTAAGTTTTCACATTTGCATAACAAGAATGGATTTCAGGACTGCTGGTTTGATGCAGACGGCGTGCGTTTTTGGTGTATCAAATTAATTGAAGGCGAGGAAGTCGAGATTCAAATTCGCGATACTAATTCATGGCATATCCAGCGAAAAATTAGGCTCAAAGATCCTTTTTATGACCGTGGATTCTTGTTTCAACGACACCCAGAAAATCAAATTTTAGCTGTTTGGACTACCGAGGGTCAGGGCGAATCGCAAATCTATTGGCTTTATGATGATGGTATGACAATTCATGCCGTAGAGGTTCTCTGTGCCGATGATTACATGGGGCCTCCAGAATTTCACCCTGCTGGTGGCGAATTTCTAATAGTACATGATTGCGGCCGAAAAATCAGCCGATTCAGTTTTCCTGACCGCAATCTACTGGGAATATGCGAATGGCCTTGGCCTGGGCTGAGTGACGGTTTTAGTAGCTATATGTGCTACATTTCAGACGATCGCATTCTAGTTAATACTGATGAAGGGCTCATGTATCTAATCGATATTAACAAAATGGAAATATCAGATGAACTAATTTTAATCGGTCACGAACCGCGTTCGTGTAAAGAACTTTACCCTACTCTCAAGGATCTTAAAGAACAGCTTTGCGGCGACTTGCACTATTTCTATCGTTGGGATTCAGATAGCATTCTGTCCGTTCATTCACAAATCCTGACTCAAGAACCTGACTCTAAACAGAAGACATTAGTTATATTCGGGGGAAAAGAGCTGTTTGGTTCGCTGGCGAAGGTACAAGAATCGGCACCCTACAGTAAATTATTCATTCAATCTTTAGGCATTTCTTAAGGATTTTCAATACAAAACGCTTCTTGTGCCGTGTTAGCTTTTGACTCGCTTTCCCGCAGCCCGACAGGGGTTTAAACCCCTGCCTCATAGCGAAAGTCGGTTAAAACCGACTGTAGATTTTGACGGGAAGTGCGATCGATTTTAGTCCTCTTTCAGAGGACTTTAGCTATGAGACAGGGAATTCATTCCCTGTCGGACTGTCGGATTTACAAACAATACCGGTACTGCATTTGATGTGAAGTTGACGCGGCAAGAATTAGTGGGTAAGGTGCGTCAGTAAACATTCTATGACTCCCAAAAGAAATTCCCGACTGACGCACCCTACGAGAATTAGTGTGTTTGACATCCGAAACTCTTTATATTACAATAATACTACATGACAACCTGGCAAAACAAACTTAAACAAAAATGCCCTACGAAAAATTAGACATATCAACTCCAAAACCCGTGCTATCTTGGGCAAATCACGCCCTGGGCGAAAAAGAAACCAAGATGGCAGCAAACGTAGCATCTTTGCCCTTTGTATTCAAACACGTCGCACTAATGCCCGACGTACATTTAGGAAAAGGTGCTTTAGTCGGTTCAGTAATTGCCACAAAAGAAGCGATTGTTCCGGCTGCTGTGGGCGTGGATATTGGTTGTGGGATGGCTGCCATTAAAATGCCATTCAAGGCTCATAAATTAGAAGGCAAACTCAAACAAATTCGTTTCGATATCGAAGCCGCAATCCCTGTAGGATTTTCCGAAAATAAAGAAGTAGAAAAAACAGTCACAAACTGGCAAGGATGGCGAGAATTTAAAGAACTTCATCAAGGAGTGCAACACCAAGAAACTAAAGCCTTAAAACAAATGGGTTCCCTCGGTGGCGGCAATCATTTTATTGAGGTTTGCGTTGATACTGAAAACTTTGTTTGGCTGATGCTGCATTCCGGTTCTCGCGGCATTGGGAATTTGCTAGCACAGCACCATATCGACACTGCAAAAGATTTAGCTAAACTAGCAGAAATTAATCTGGCTGACAAAGATTTAGCTTATTTTGTAGCGGGTACGCGGGAGTTTGCCGCTTACTGGCACGATTTGCAGTGGGCGCAAGATTATGCTCGTTTTAATCGCGATGTAATGATGAATCGGTTTAAGCGAATTGTGGAAAAGCACGTAGCGGGAGGCAAATCTGTTAAGCCGTTATTAGAGGTGAATTGCCACCACAATTACGCGGAAAAAGAGGTGCATTTTGGGGAAGATGTGTATGTGACTCGGAAGGGTGCCGTGCGCGCGGATGTTGAGGATTACGGGATTATTCCGGGTTCGATGGGAGCGAAATCTTTTATTGTTAAAGGGAAGGGAAATGCTGAAAGTTACTGTAGTTGCAGTCACGGTGCTGGCCGATTGATGTCTCGAACTCAAGCGAAGAATGTATTTACTCTCGATGATTTGGTGCGGCAGACTGAGGGGGTTGAGTGCCGGAAAGATGAGCAATTTTTAGATGAAATTCCGGGGGCTTACAAGTCGATTGATGAGGTGATGAGTCAGCAGTCGGATTTGGTGGAAGTTGTGGCGACTTTGAAGCAGGTTGTTTGCGTGAAGGGGTGAGAGGGAGAATTTGGTGCGATCGCCCGTTAGCGAAGCCCTCGCAGAGGATCGAATTTCTGATGATACACTTAGAGACAGGAATCGATATAAATTCAAGCTTGAGGAAAATAGGCATGGTAAATATTGAATATCTTACCAACCAAGACGGCGAGGCGATCGGAGTCGTGATTCCGATTGATTTATGGCGACAACTGTTACCTACTGGAGAAGCTTCTGTGGAGAATCTGGCTGAAGCGGTAGAAGATTATTGCCTGAACAAAGCGATGAATGAAGCTGTGAATACAACCTTGTTAGGTCGAGCCGAAGCATTAGCTTATCTTGAGGAATAATTATCTTGGAAGTTCTATACCGTGAAGCTTTTCTAAAAGACCTGAAGCAATTGAAGAGTTCTACATCATACCAACGCATCTACGAGCTTGCCTTTACAACTCTAGAAGCCATCAACACCTTGGAGGAAATTCCTAATATTAAAGCCATGCGAGGTTACAGTGGTCGCTACCGCATCCGCATCGGCGATTATCGTATAGGAATAGAGGTTAACGGAGATGTCATAGAAGTGATGCGCGTTCTACATCGCCGGGAATTTTATCGTTATTTTCCGTAAACATTTGCAATCTTGATTCTTGATATACTCCCACGGCTAATTGTGGCTACATGAAGAAGGGAAAATTGAGCTTAACTCAACTTCCCCCTCTTGGCAAATATTCGACTTTCTGAAGCTGTTCTCTAACAGACCATTTGTCTCCACTCAATTTCTAGCAAGCGCAGCAGTCTTTCATCGCCATTGGCTTTGGCAGCTTGCGTTCTGCGATCGAGAATATTGCAAATATTCGCCCGGTGGACTTGCGCCACTTCCACAACTGTTGGGTAAGATTCCACCGCCGCTGCGGTGCTAGCTGCTGCGGTATCCCGATCGCCAGCTTGAGAATCTCGCTTTGTGGTATAGTTTGTGCCGCCGGATTTTTGCGAGACGGGAATGTGTCTCGGATAGCGATAGTTCCAGTTTTGGCCCCGATATTTGCCCGCGACTTCGCCTTCGATCATATCTACTGTCGGAATATCGTACTCGTAGTTTACGCCGCGATAAGTAAGTTTCATATTTTTTGATCCTTATATGTATGGAGATAAAAAGGGCAGTCAGGTCAGGTTTGCTTTTTAGTCAGTAAAAAATTTCTACTTTCTGTATTCTATTTTACCATTTAGTGAAATAACCAGTCAAGTTAAAAAAAATTAATATTTTAACGGTCAGAGCGCACAAAAAAGCCCGCTACAGCGGGATCTCAAGGTTTGCTGGGGTCAATCGATTTTAGATTTGAGATTTTAGATTTGAGATTTTAGAATTGAAGCATTTACCCCACGGATCGAGTCGGGGGGCAAGTTTCATCGGATACAGGTTTTTTATTTCTGGACGGATGAATCACGTGGCGGGTATCCTAGATGCTTGATTGTCAAGTTCGATCGACTCCAGCAACTTAGCTATGCCTACAAAACTTTCCATATCTAGTTTCCGAACTTTGACCAAGAATTTCTTGATGGTACCCGCCACGCGATCGATCTGTGGAATCAATCCACAATCTCAAATCTAAAATCCTCAAGCCCCCGAATTTATCTCGCGCAAGTCAATCCAAAATCCAAAATCTAAAATCTAAAATCGAATGACCAGCCTCTGGCATCCCCTCTCAACTCCCCTTAAACAGGGAAGCGAGGAGGGATCGCAGAAGTGAGCCAATAGGCTCTAGCCGACTGTCACCTGATCGGTTTGCACGCTTGTTGCGCCTTCTTCAGCAGAGGCTAGAGCCACCAACTTGTCGAGAAGTTCCTGACTCGCAACTTGACCTTTGAGAACAACCGTGCCGCTGAGTTGAGCCACATAAACAGTCTCGATATCAGCAACTTCTGAATCGCCGTCAAAAGCTAAAGCAACCCGCTTCGCCAAGCCGCTTTCGTCAAAATTTCCGTCTGGGCCGACTTTAGCAGGAGCGATGGATTGCGCTTGGGCTGCTTGCTGTACTACTTGTGCCATCGGTTCAGCCGGGGCTTCAGGCTTTTCGAGTCCGAACAGTCTTTTAAACCAACCCATAGTAGTTGAGTCTCCTGATAATACACTTTTTATACAATAGCTCTAGAATTCCAAAAGACTCGTAATTGTTGCAAAACTCAGCGAAATTTATCAAAATGTTTTATCGACAGACTTTCACAATCTAAAATCTTAAATGGTATCCAGATGTTGATGTTGCTATTTGATGTATAGGGCGATCGCTCAGTAGGTATGCCCAAATCAACCAAACTATGTAACAAAATGCAAATCGATCGTCGGAACCGTTGCAATTGCTTCGTTTCACGGAGTGACCCCCGCAATGCCTGCTTATATATTTTCTCACTCATCTACTTACGCCTTGGATAGCAGGCGCGCAGTCGAAGTAGTTCCTACTGTCACCTTGAAAAAACTTCACAGCGTGCCGGAATATATTCCCGGTTTGTTTAACTAACTGGGACATCTCGTGTCGGCCAGCGACCTGTGTTAAATGATACAGGGGCGGCGGCCGGCGCTTGCTGGATAGCGCGCAGCGTCTCAGTCATGTTTAAAGCGGATCGCAGCGGATTTCGATAATAAATCCGTCGGGATCGTAAAAGTAAATGCCGCGTCCTGTAGCGCGAGTGACGGGGCCGCTGTCGATCGCAATTTGATTGGACTTTAGCACTTCGAGAGCGCGATCGAACAAATCGGGATCGATGTCGAAGGCTAAGTGGTTGGCGCGGGTAAAAGCTTTCTCCGGGTCTGGGTTTGGCGGTTCCAAGTCGGGCTGCCAAAATAGGTCAATTACAGTGCCGTCTGGAGTGATGAAATTAGCGACTTTACCGGCGGCTACCATTTCTGTTAAAGTTGCGGGAATTTCTGCACCTGTTAGTTCGTGCAGGCCGAGAATTGTACCGTAGAAGTGGCGGGAAGCTTTCATATCGCGCACGTTTAAAGCGATATGGTGAACGCGGCGCAAGTTCCCCGGCGCGAGAGCAATTTTGACGGTGTTTTGGGTAGTTTGCATGATTGTCAATTGCGAATGTTAAAATTGAATGTTGTTAGATTTATTCAGCTCCTGCTCTGGAAAATAACCGTTTTACAGCATATTCCAGGTTCGTGAAGTACACTTTTCAGCTATATTGTGCGGTACGTGTTATGTAGGGTGCGGATCTGCCGCAGGTTCAATGGAACTTGCAGATTTACTCTGAAAGCGACGCACCTTACTTGCGACAAGATTGTGTGTACCACATATATATGGAATATGCTGTAAGTTGGTAGTGAGGACTGAAGTCCTCAGATTTCTATGAGGATTTCAGTCCTCACTACGAAAACTTTTATTAGGGTCGTGCGATCGTCGCACATAATATCAATTATTGTTATTTTTCTTTTGGGAACGAAGCCATCCCTACAAATAGCATGGCCAGGCCGCCTGCAAGAATTGCGAAGGCAAGTAAACCTACAACTAAATCTAATCCCGATGTATTTTCCATTAAATTAAACCGTTCTCCAATTAAATCCCATCATCGGTATTTGTTAATTGCTGAGTGCTTGCAAACAATGGGGAAGAGAAGAAAAAAACAAGCTCTCAACGTATAAAAAAAGCATATTAAGTTCTTCCCTCTTCCCTAAACATCCATCCGTTAAATCCGTTAAATCCTCTATACTGCGCGTTGCCGAACTTTTTATTTTGCCAATTCTCGATCGATCGCAGCGATCAATTCTGGCGAATCGGGGCCCACGCTGCTGCGAAATCTAGCAACTACTTCACCCTGTTTGCTAACTAAGAATTTCTCAAAATTCCAGGAAACCTCACCCTTGGGATCGACTGCACTCGTAAGCTTAGCGTACAGCGGGTGCTGCTGACTGCCTTTAGCGCGTACTTTGTCAAATAATTCAAAGCTGACGCCGTATTTTGTAGTACAAAAATTGACGATTTCTGAATTGCTTCCGGGTTCTTGTCCTCCGAAATCGTTGCAGGGAAATCCTAAAACGCGGAGTCCAGCAGCGCTGTACTTCTGGCTCAATTCTTCGAGTCCTTTGTATTGAGGTGTATAGCCGCACTGGGAAGCTACGTTAACTATCAAGAGTACCTTGCCAGCGTACTCTCCTAGCTGCTTGTCTTCGCCTGCGATCGTTTTTACTTTAATGTCGGAGATTGTGCTGGGCATTTTCAAATACTTTTAAATTTGACCACCACAATTTTACCGCAATTGGGTACAATCCTGTCTAGATGCCGATCGCTAAAAATTTAAATATCCCGGCCGGGGCCGGTTTGCGGATCTCTGGCTTGTATTATATATACAGCATATTCGGTGGTTCGTGAAGTACACTATAAAGCTATATTGTGCGGTACGTGTTATGTAGGGTGCGTCGCTGCTCGTGTTTAATGGAACTTGCAGATTGACTGGTGGCGACGCACCTTACTTACGACCCTTGTTGTGTGTACCGCATATACATGGAATATGCTGTATATATTGGTGAACCCGCCATACCAAAATTACGGTTAATTTACCGAACACGATCTTAGTAGATGGCGGTGAACTTTCCCCACAGCATCTATCGCCACAGTCAGCTAAGTAGTAGGACACAATTAATTACCCAAAATACCACCTAAAAACCTTACCTCTTCAAAAAGCTTGATGTAATTAATTTTGTCCGGTTACTTATTAGATTGAAGTTTCTCGCTAACAGCTAAAATATACAGCGAAAAGGAGGAATATTTTAACTCTCTGAGTGGTGTTCCGTCATCCATTTTTGGTAAGTATCCTCAAGTTGCTTGTCTTCCAGAACGAGTTCTAGGCGGACTTTGACGCAACCGTGGCGGGGTTGAGAGGCGATCGAATTTAAGATTTTGCTAGCTTTCTGCACAGAGGTAAATTCCGCCTTAACTGTCGGTTCCTGGCGATCGCTCTTAATCTCTGTCAAATCTATACCGGTGATGCTTCCCTCGCCCAAATCTATTTCTGCCAACACCTTCGGATCGTCGCCGACTTGTTCGACAATCAGCTTTTCCCACTGGATAGGCACTTGTACCATCCGAGTTTCAATTTCTTTGCGGACGATGACTTCGCCGACTTTGCGCTTGCTGCGATTGATCACCAATCGTTCTTCAAGCAGGCGAATTACTTCTCGATCGACAATATCCACATTTTCGTCATCCTCATCTGTCTCCAAATTTTCATTTGTGCGATCGGCATCTGTTAGATTTGACATAACTGTTGAGGGATTCGTTAACTCGCTGTTGCTAAATTCACTATGCGGTTCTGAGGCATTTTCTAAAGACAGATGCCCCTCATTTGCCGAAACAGCAGGCAGCAGATCGACTTGACCTGAATTAACACTTACAAACAGCGTTTTTTGCTGATAATCGACTTTCTTTAGCAGCTTAATACTTACTAAAAAAAAGCGTGTATTTTCGCTGCCTAGCCCTGCCACCACAAAGTTTAACTGACCATTAGCATCAAAATAGACATCTTTTATTTTGCCTACCAAGTAACCTTGGTTGTCTTTGACTGTAAAACTTTTTAGCTTAGTTCTGACTTTTTCCGGCACCCGGTTGAGACGTGTAATTGATTTTGCAGTTGCGATCTTTTCTGCTGATGCTTGACCGTTCATTTTTTAAACTTTCCTGCTTTGGGATTTTTATTATGGATTGGTAAGGGCAAATTGGTAAAGGCGGGGAAAGTGCATAAACTTTGCCAAAATCAGACAAGTTTTATACCCCACCCGCCCCGTCACATAGGAATTGCGCGATCGCCACCAATCAAATCAAAGCTGCGCGGTGACGGAATTATGTCATGAATCCGCAATTCCTATTCAAGACCTGCTGCGGTTGGTTTAGATAGCTTTATTATCTACAACCGGAGTTCCATCGGTCTTAATGTCTAATTCTTCACGACGCAAGGTTTCTTCGCCGTCAACCGTGCTGCGAACAACTTCTTTTGTGACGTTGACTTCTTCCCGCACGAAAGCTTCCTTGCGAATGTCGGCAGTTTCTTCGTAGACTTCCATGCGTGCAACTTCCCCTGATTGGAAGTCAGCGTCACCGACTGAAACTACTCGACCCGCTTCTACCGGCGTTACTCGCTCGATTACGACTCGTTCTTTTTCAATGGGTACTGAAGCTCGCGCTGTTTCAGTTTCCACGCGCTTGCCAACTGCTACTTCGCCTGTTTTTGCGCGGTTTTTGTTGGCAATCAAGCGTTCTTCATAAAGCTTGAGATTTTGGTGCTGCTGTTCGTTGGTGTCGTAGAGGGGGCGATCGATATCGTAGCTGTAGCTGCTGCGATCGTAGCTAGCAGGAGTTGCAGTGATTGCCGCGGCAGTGTCTTGATTGCGGTAAACGCCTCTTACCTGTTCTTCGCGATCGTAATCTACTGACTCTAATTCATTGTAAGCCGGCAATTGTTCTGCTTGAGCTTTGCTGCGAAGGCCTGTTGCGTACACGCGACGGGCTCCGTAGTCGAAACGGGCAGAGCCGATCGGCAGCAATACTTTCTTGCCAAAAATCCAAATACCGGTATCAATTACCAGATAGCGGAAACGACCAGTTTCGTCAACCAAAGCGTCATAAACAGTGCCTACTTTTTCATCAGAGTCGCCGGCATAAACATCAAATCCCTTAATGTCATCTCCAGCAAAAATTTCTTCCTGATAATTCGGATAAAATTCTTCTATTCTTTGAAGTGCCATGTGTTTTTTCCTCTTTGCTCTACTTAAATTAATAGTAGAAATTAATTAGTTGACTTACCTCTCCCTAAAGTCTGAAGTGTAAAATTTAGGGCGTTTAATACTATAGGAATACTGCCCCATCTCTTCTTCTGGGCTAGCGCGCTCAGCTATTTTAAAGGTTGTAAAACTCTACAATCCTCAATCTTATAGCCATTATTAAAAGTCAAAGCGAACCGTAGGGACACGGCAATGCCGTGTCCTGCTCCCCGCGCCGGAAAAGGCATTGCGGTATCCCTACTGTTAATAATTGTTAACTAGGTAGTTACAAATAAACATTACATAGTAATAAACAAAAATCAAAGCCCCTCATCTTGCAGGAGAGGCAGGGTGGTTTTATTGTGAGGATAAGAAAACTGAAACGACAGAAAACACCGCTCAAAGCTCGCGTCTGGGACGCAACTGTTATATTAATGAATAAAGGTACGTAGTTGGGCTTTAGCCCTCTTTAGGCGTATATATAAAGAGGGCTAAAGCCCAACTACGTACCTATTTCTAGGATGACAATTAATCCACCCTGCCTCATCTTGCAGGAGAGGGGCTTCGGGAAAGCTAGAAATTTTATGTTCAGAGTTGATTTAGTTGAGTTCTGATAGTTTCTATTCTTTTGCGGTTAACTCCTAAATCCGACTCTCCCAGACGCGAAGCCGATCGCACGTGGATGATTTTAGCTCCTTCATCTACCAAAAATTCAACGTCATCAACAAACCCCATCAAAGCAGTAGTAAATTCTGCATAGAGGTAATTATCAGTTGCCGTGATAATTTTAGTTTTTCCATAGGACTCGATCGCCCCTTTGAGCTTTGCCATCGCTTCAGCAGGGGACGAAGTGTATGCCAAAGGCTCAATTTTGTGTTCGGCATCTTGACTGAAGCTGCTGACGCAGTTGGGGGAACTAGGGCAGGCTGCGAGTTTTCCTGACTGAATGCCGATATTGGCAGGTCTTTTTCCAGCAAACATTGTTTTTTCTCCGGGAATTGCGATGAAAGTAGCGATCGACAGTACCGCTACTGCTAGCAGTGATATTAAAATAACTAGGACTTTTTTCAATGCTGTCGGCGATTTTGTTTCAACTGTTTGCAAAAGATTAGCCCTCTTGAAAGTGTAAATTCGATCTAATTTTAATATTAATTGAAATTTACATAAAAAATTTAAAAAGATTTACTTTGTTCTTCAATCAACCAGTAAGTCAGCATTCTTCCTTTACCTTTAACCGGGATATGACCCCGTTCTTCAAAAACAAACTGTTCTTTCAAACGCTGGTAAGTCGCCGCCGTCACTTGAATTTTACCCGGCAATCCGTTCGACTCCATCCGCGAAGCAACATTAACAGTATCCCCCCACAAATCATAGCTAAATTTGCTAATCCCAATAATTCCCGCCACCACCGAACCGCTGTGAATTCCGATCCGCAATTGAAAACTTTCTCCCATTTTGACATTAAACCTCCTCAAAGCTGCCTGCATCTCTAAAGCTAAAAGTGCGATCGCCTCAGAGTGATCCTCCCGCGCCGTCGGCAAACCCCCAACCACCATATAAGCATCCCCAATCGTCTTAATCTTTTCCAACCCGTGCAACTCAGACAACCTATCAAACTCCGAGAAAATTCCGTTCAAAATTTCTACCAACTGCGTCGGACTTTTGTGAGCAGAAAACTCTGTAAAACCCACCAAATCAGCAAACAATACGCTCACATCATCAAAATGATCCGCTATCAATTTTTGCTCTTTTTGCAAGCGCTCGGCAATAGGTTTCGGTAAAATATTCAGCAGCAATTTCTCTGTTTGTCCTTGCTGCAATTTCAGCGCAGCCTCAGCTTGTTTCCGCTGAATCAGCGAACCTAGCTGCGTAGCAACCGCACTCACTAATTCCAACAAGCGCGGCTGACATTCCAGAAATTTATCGCGATAAAAAATCAAAATAGCTAACACTTGGTTGTCCGCCACAATTGGCACCCCAAAAGCTGCTTTCAATCCCACATTCGCCGCAATTTGCGATCGCAAAAAAACTTGTTTCGGTGCAATAGAAACATCCTCGATCCATTCAGACTGCTGCGACTGCCAAATCCTCCCCGGGAGTCCCGCACCGGGAGAAAAAGTTAACTGCCAACTTGTTTGTCGGAATTGAGCAAAACTCAAGTCGCTGACGTACCTGCCTGTAGCGCATTTTAAAACCCCCTCACTGCAAGGAATCCAAGCTTCGCCCAGATTCCATTCAATAGTTTGGCAAATTAAACCTAAAATCACATCTATAGCAGAGTCAAAATCCTCTGATTTACTAATAGCTTGAGTTGCCTTCAGCAGCAAGCTTGTTTCCATTTCAACCTGGCGGCGTTCGGCAATTTCCTGGTGCAACTGGACATTTTGAGCGGTCAATTCTTCGTTTTTTTCTTGCAATTGCATTTGCAATAAACGCACAGTAAGTTGATTGCTCACTCGCGCCAATACTTCTTTCACCTGAAAAGGTTTTGTGATATAATCTGCTGCGCCCACTTCAAAAGCTTTTGCCTTATTTATTCCTTCTTCTAAGGCGCTGAGAAAAATAATGGGAATCTCTCTAAATTGCGGATCTGATTTCAGTTTTTGACATAGTTCGTAGCCGTCAAGATCCGGCATCATAATATCCAGCAAAATCAAATCTGGTGCGCTAGATTGAATCGCATCTAGGGCAGAAAAACCATTAGTAACTGGTCGAACTTTATAGTTATTCTTTTGTAAAATCTTAATCAACAAGCGCAGATTATCTGGCGTATCGTCAACTACTAAAATATCTGCTTGATAGTTTTCAGTTTGTTCCGCCTTCATCTGCATTATCTAATTCCTCCGCCTCGGCAATTAAATTGAGAATTTTCTGGTAATCAAAATTATCGAGATGACCCTGGAGGATTTCGGCAAATTCAGGATGAGCATCCCTTATTGCCTCGATAGTCCTGGAAATTAAGTTAAAATCAGCACTGCGGATTACCTGCTTCATGTTATCTATCCATTCTGCGGGAAGTTTGGGCAAATAAGCAAGCGCAGCATTAGAGGGGGAACCAGATAGATTATTTCGATCGCCTGTTGAGATAAAGTCCGTTGAGTTAGAGTAGACATACTGCACTCCCAAATGCTTGTTGAGGGTATCAAATATATCTTTTTTGCAGAAAGGTTTGCTAATAAAATCGTCGCAGCCGACCAATAAAGCAAACGATCGCCTTCCTTCAATTGTACTAGCTGTCAAAGCAATAATCTTCGGAATCGGGGATTCGCGATCGGAAATATTCATTTCCCCGTTTCCTTGCTGCTCTTGCTCTCTCTGCTTTATTCTGACCTTAATTTGTTTAGTAGCTTCGTAGCCGTCCATCACTGGCATTCGCACATCCATCAAAATTAAGTGCGGGTGCCAATTTTCCCACATTTCTATTGCTTCGCGGCCGTTGGTGGCTTGTTGCAGCCCGAAACCCAAGGGAGCAAGCATTTTGACTAAAAGTTGGCGGTTGTCTTCGCGATCGTCCACAATTAAAATCCGGTAGCACGGTTGATTTGGTTCCAACCCAGTAACTTCGCGGTTAATTTGCGGGGCTGGAATATCAGCATCATAAACCGCGCCGACTGGAATTTCAAATTTAAAAGTAGTGCCGAGTTCCAGTTGACTCTCTACGACGATTTCTCCTCCCATCAGACGCACAAATTGACGGCTTATATTTAATCCTAAACCCGTGCCTTTCTGATTTTTTTGACCGGAAGCTGTTTGCACAAATGCCTTAAAAATATTGCCCAGTTCTTCCGGAGCAATGCCAACTCCTGTATCTTCTATTTGAAAGTGAAGGAAAAAACCCGGAACAGTTAAATCCTCAGCCTCCTCACTCAAATCAACTGTTTCAAAACCACTGCTAGTTCTCGAAAAATCCCGAATACTTATTGTGGTATCAAAGCAAGCTATGGGACTATCTAATAAATTAATAAATTCCGAATCTTCTAACTTTGTAACTTTTAAAAAAATTTCGCCTGATTGCGTAAATTGAATCGCATTACTGAGAAGATTAATCAGCACTTGCCGCAGTTTAATATCATCGGTTCGCACGTACTGGGGAACGTCAGGATCGCGCTGGAAAAGCAACTGCAATTCTTGATTTTGTGCCCGCAGTTGAAACATATCTTGCAAATCCTCAAGCAAGCGGTAGAGATCAAAAATTTTCGGGTCGATCGTCATCCGCCCCGCTTCGATTTTTGACAAGTCTAAGACTTCATTAATCAAGGTCAGCAAGTGTTCGCCACTACGGCGAATAATTCTCATATTTTCTCGGTTTTCCACACTAAGATTCGGGCTGGGTTCCATGATTTGGGCAAACCCGAGTATGGAATTGAGAGGGGTACGCAACTCGTGGCTCATATTGGCAAGAAACGTGCTTTTAGCTTTATTTGCGGCTTCAGCAGCTTGTTTTGCTTGTTGCAGTTGTTCTGTGCGTTCGTCAATTTGGGCTTCTAAGGTGCGCTGGTAATCTGCTAGTATTTTTTCGGCTTGTTTGCGATCGCTAATATCTTGAAAAGCTGCGATCGCATAAGCAACATTTCCGCTAGCGTCAAAAATCGGCGTGGTATTGATCTCGATCGCAATTATTTTGCCATCTTGACGGATTTCTACATCGTCAACCCTGACAAATTCTCCTTTCAGTGCGCGCAAAATTGGCAGATTATCCGGCGGGTACAGCTCATCAGTATTGGCAACATAAAGTTGATAAGTTGCAGCTAATTGTTCCGCAGTGCTTTCCGCGATAGTGTCTGCACCCAGCAAATCCCGCGCTGTCTGGTTGAAATAGGCGATCGAGCCGTCGGGATTATAAACAGATACCCCCACTGGCAAAGCTTCTAAAAATTGATTCAGGCGGCTTTCACTCGCAGACAGCGCCTCATTTACTAGCTTTAACTCCTCGTTTACTTCTTGCCGCTTCTGGATTTCATCTGTTAACTTTTGGTCTTGCAAGTAACTGTGAACCGCTTCTACTACCGTTAATTTTAAGTCCTCATTCTGCCAAGGTTTAGGGATATAACGGTACAATTTAGCATACTTAATAGCATTGCTCAGAGCTTCCAAATCTGCTTGCCCCGTCAGCATAATAGTCAGGGTATCCGGCGAGCTTTCGTGAATTTGTCTGAGCAGTTCGTCCCCTTTAATATCCGGCATGATATAATCGGAAAGCACCAAAGCAATCTCGTATTCATCAGCCTGCAAATCTGCCAGCAAGTCTAAAGCATCAACCCCCCCTTCAGCCGTTTCAATAATACACCGATCGCCGATCGCCTTTTTCAGTTCAATCTTTAAACTGTTCAAAACATCCGGTTCGTCATCAATACACACAATTACAGGTTTTTTCATAACTTAGCCAGCCCAGATTTTATAGTCTCTATTAACTCTTTGCTGTTCCACGGTTTGTACAAACAGCAGTATAAATCAGCTTCTTTTCTCGCCCGCTGAACTGCCGCTGCATCCGCTTGTCCAGTCAACATCACCTTAATAATTTTAGGATATTTTTGGTGAACTTTAATTAAAAGTTCGTCACCTTTAATTCCCGGCATCAGCCAATCAGAAACAACCACAATCACCTGAGCTTCTTCTTCAAAATCCTCAATTAAATCTAAAGCTTCATCACCGCTTTCAGCTAATTCATAAAAATAATCATTTTTAAATTCATTCTTTAGCTGCATCTTGAGACTATTCAAGATATCCGGTTCATCGTCAACGCAAAGAATTACAGGCTTATTCATCTTTTCCTCTCTGCTTTAATTTTAGTGGGTTTACCGACATGACTTGCTTCTACGTTATTAATTTGGGGCGAGGATGCAGGATATCTGTCCCCTATCTTATACCATTTTAGATTTTAGATTTTAGATTTTAGATTTTAGATGGGAATGACTAATTTCATAAGGGTTGGGAACTTGCCTGCAGTTACATTTTTTTTAAAAGTGGTATTATTTTAATAGGACTTCCGAACAGAAACTCGGTTTCTCGCCATCAATCTTGTCTTTTTCAGCGAGACAGCCACCAGTATCACCGGGAATCAGCCCCCTGCGGGTAATACCAATTCTGAAAACTCATGCAACAGTAGCCTCCGGGTGCGTCGCCATCAAAAATCCCAAAAAAGAGCGACTTTTCGAGCAGCGACGCACCTTACAAACACTCTTTCAGAAAACAAACTAAACACTCATGATTGTTGCATAACGAGGCGAAAATTGGTATAAGTTTTGTGCACTAGATTGGCAGCAAGACTGTAAAAGTTGTCTGCCCTGGTATGGACTCTACAACAATTGTTCCCTCGTGTTTTTCAACAATTTTTCTCACAATATCCAATCCCAAACCGCTACCTTCGCCCGCAGATTTAGTCGTAAAAAATGGCTGAAAAATTTTCGGAATAACTTCTGCGGGAATACCTTTGCCGTTATCAGTAAATTTGAGGACAACATTTGCTTCTTGCTGCTGAGTTTCAATAGTCAAAATACCCTTATAATCCATTGCTTGCAGGGCATTGTGAACCAAATTCGTCCAAACTTGATTTAAGTCATCGGGATAGCAGACGATTTTGGGTAAATCTCCATAAATTTTAACTACTTCTATACCGTGTTTCAGTTGATTTTGATAAAGGGTTAACACCGTTTCAATACCGTCGTGCAAGTTTGCCTGGACTTTTTCTTGCTTGCTATCGAAATGAGCGTAGGTTTTCAAGGCAAATACTACTTTTCCAGACTTAGCTGTCGCTCTTTGGATGAGGCTAATACTTTTTTTAAAGCTCGCAAACTGGTAAGCAGTATTTAAAACTACTTCCCAATCCGGCAATTTAAAAAGTGGCAACAACTGTTCTATGTTATCGTAAATTTCCATATCCACTAAAGTATCGGCAATTTCATCTGGTTTTTCAACTGATTCCGCCATCAAATCGCTAGTCAACTGCTGCTTGAATTTCCGCTTCTCTCGGCTGGTAAATAAAACTTTTTGATGAGTAGCTCTGTAGAGTAAAGTTAAAAAATAAGCTTGACTTTCTTCAGAAATTTGTTGATAAAATAGAGGCATTTTTGCTAAATTATAGTCCCAAAAGCTAGCTATATTATTAACAGAGGAACCTATAATGCCCAGGGGAGTATTGATTTCGTGGGCAATGCCAGCAATCAGTTGTCCCAGCGCCGCCATTTTTTCCGATTGAATCAAATGCTCTTGAGTGGCTTGAAGTTGCTGGATAGCCGTTGCTAAATCTTGATTTTTTTCTTGCAAGCTTTGTTGCAGCAAACAAATTTTTAAATGAGTATCGACTCTGGCTAAAACTTCTTCAACCTGAAACGGTTTGGTAATAAAATCCACTCCCCCAACCGCAAAAGCTTTAACTTTATCCATCACGTCGTTAATCGCACTGATGAAAATCACCGGAATGTCTTTGGTTACTTCAGAATCTTTGAGGCGCTGACAAACTTCATAGCCGTCCATCTCCGGCATCATAATATCCAGCAGCACTAGATCCGGGGGTATTTTTTGAGCTGCCGACAGTGCTAGCTTACCGTTGGGAACTGGGCGAACTTGATAGCCTTTTTCGCTCAAAATTCCTGTCAGCAGCCGCAGGTTTTCTGGAGTGTCGTCTACTACTAAAATATTAGCTCGATTGGTGTTGGATAAAGTTGAAGTCATCGGATATTTACTGGTTCTCGCTAATCTCGATTATGTTCAATATTCTGTCATATTCAAAATTATTAATGCAATCTTGAAGCGTGCCCGCAAGAGAGGAGTTGACAGTGCGGATTTGTGCGATCGAACTGGCGATCGCCTCCATGTCCACACTCAAAATATTTTGCTTGAATTCGGCTATCCATTCTGGAGAAAGAGAGGCGATCGCCTCCGGTGTCAGCACCTCCTGACTTGACTCTGCTACACCTGCCGCACTTACTGCTGTTGGATCTTCATAAATATAGCGTACTCCCAAATGTTTTCCCATTGCCCCAAAGATATCTTCCTCTCGGAACGGTTTCCGCATAAAATCATCGCAACCCGCCGAAAGAATCACCGCCCGTTCTTCCTCCAAAACGCTAGCAGTCAGGGCCACAATCGCGGTTGCTTGCCCGCCAGTTGTAGTTTTAATCTGTTTCGTTGCCTCGTAGCCGTCCATCACGGGCATTCTCATGTCCATCCAAATCAGATGCGGTTCCCACTCCATAAAAATATCCACCGCTTCTTTACCGTTATTAGCTTCTCTCAACTCAAATCCAAGCGGACTGAGAAGTTTTACCAACAGTTGGCGGTTCAAAGGTTTGTCGTCCACAATTAGCAAGCGATAACTCGGCTGGTTCGGTTCGAGAGCAACAACTCGACGTTGAGTTTTTTTGCTTTCAATATCACCAGCTTCAACCAGATGAACTTGGATGTCAAACTGAAAGATTGTACCCTTTCCGATTTCGCTGGTAACAGTAATTTCACCTCCCATTAATTGCACGAACTGACGGCTAATCGCTAAACCTAAACCCGTTCCTTCCTGAGACTCTTTACCAGTTTTTGTCTGCACGAAGGCTTCAAACAACTGAGGGATTTCCTCCGCAGCAATGCCTGCACCCGTATCTTGAACTTCAAAATGCAGCGAGTAGCGGCCGGGCAATTTGTCAGCGCTGTTTTTGTGTAGCTTCCGGCTTCTTCCTTTAACTTGCACCGACACTCCGCCTTGTGAAGTGAATTTAATTGCATTGTTGAGCAAATTAATTAAGACTTGGCGCAATTTTACTTCATCGGTACAAATGTAATGGGGAACTTCCGCGTCCCGATTGAAGATTAATTGCAAGCCTTTTTCCTCAGATTTGAGAGCAAACATATCTTCTAAATCGTCGATCAGCCGGTATAAATCAAAGTTTTTTTCATATACGGTAGTGCGTCCGGATTCGATTTTTGACAAATCTAAAACTTGGTTGATTAAAGCCAGTAAATGTTCGCCACTCCGCAGGATAATTCCGACATCTTCTTGATTTTCAGGAGACAGAGTTTTACTGCGGATCATGACTTGAGCAAAGCCGATGACCGCATTCAGGGGCGATCGCAATTCGTGGCTCATATTGGCGAGAAAGGTACTCTTAGCTTTGTTTGCTGCTTCGGCCGCTTCTTTCGCCTGCTGCATTTTGATTTCCGCTTGTTTGTTATCAGTAATGTCTTTAATAAAACCTTCGTAGTAAAGTAGATTTCCGGCTTCATCGCAGACAGCGCGACAATTTTCGGAAATCCAGATTATGCTGCCATCTTTGCGGTAAATTTCCGATTCAAAGTTTGATAGTATCCCGTACTCGTCGATCAGGGCTGTAAATTCGTCGCGGCGGTTTGGTTTCACGTAAAGCTGGTTCTTAAAATTCGGCTGTGCTGCTATTAATTCTGCTGGCGATTCGTAACCGTATATCTTAGCTAAACCGGGGTTAGCGCTGATGTATTTCCCGTCACCAGCAGTTTGAAAAATTCCATTCAAAGCATTTTCATAAATGTTGCGATACTTTTCTTCTGCTTCCCGGAGGGCAGTTTCTGCTTTTTGGCGATCGGTAATATCGCTAGAAATCGACAAAAAACAAGCTTCTCCGTCAATATCGATTGTTTCGATCGACAGCAGCGCCGTCCTTTCTGTACCCTTTCTATTGCGAAACCTGAGTTCGTAATTGTGAATTGCCGTCTTGTCTTTTAACATTTGAATCATGCGATCGCGCTCTCCCAAACTCGCCCAAAAATTGAGCTGCACCGCTGTTTTACCGATAATTTCTTCCTGGCTGTAACCCATCATCCGGCAAAAACTATCATTAACTTCTAGGTGGCAGCCGTCACAGATTCTCGTGATCGTAATCGCATTCGGACTCGAACGAAAAGCTTTAGAAAATTTTTCTTTTGCCTTGGCAAGATCGGCGGTGCGTTCTGCAACTTGCACTGCTAAATTGTGGTTGTATTCCCTTAATACTTTCTCCGCTAGTTTGCGTTTGGTAATATCTTGAAAAGCGCACATTCCGTAGATAACATTTCCTTGGGCGTCGTAAATAGGAGTTCCCCAAACTTGCAGGGGAACCGTTTTGTCAGTGGAGGATATTTCAATGTCATCAACAGTTACACTTTTACCCTGCAAAGCATTTAAAATTGGGTCGCGTTCCGCCGGGTAAATTTTCTGAGTACCAGCTAAATAAACTCGGTAGATTTGACGTAAATTTTCGGCATTTGCGGTCACAATTCCTTGAGATAAAAGTTGCTCTCCGCTAGGATTAATGTAGAGAGGTTGACCGTTTGGCTCTGCAATAAAAATGCCTAGCGGTACTGCATTGAGAAATTGTTTGACTCGGCTTTCGCTTTCCGATAAGGAAGTAAATGAATGCTGCAATTGCTCTGCCATGCTGTTAAAAGCAGCAGCAAGTTCTCCGAGTTCATCTTCGCGGCTCAGAGTGAGCTTTGTATCCCATTCATTCTTCGCCAAAGCTTTCGCCGCCGCATTCAATCTTAAAATCGGCTGAACTACCCATTTAGCAGTAAAAATTCCCAGAATTGCCGCCCCAATCAAAGCTGCAACCGACAACAAAAAAGTCGTGCGCGTATTGGCGTTAATTTGCTCCATAAAGTCGGATTCTGGCACAACTACTACAATCAGCCAATCCAACCCTCGATCGTCTTTAAAAGGAGCTACCTGAATAAAATTCCGCTTGCCGTCTACATCAAAAGTAAGCTGTTGAGAATTAGAGATTTTAGCTAAGCTGTCGTAGGATTTCTCTAAATGCTGTGCGGTTTGTCGAATTACCGGATTGTCGCTTTCTGAAGCTCTGATGCGTTTTGTTTCTTTACCTTCCACCACGAATTCTTGACTCGCCGTTGAAGTGGCAATTAACATCCCCGATCGCTCCATCACAAAAGTTTGTCCCGATTTGCCAATTTTGAGGCTGACGAGAAATTCTTTGATTCGGGAAAACAGCAAATCGCTGCCAGCTACTCCTAACAGTTTGCCCGCGTCGTCGTAGATAGGCAAAGCAGCAGTAATTGCCAGTTCCCTAGTCAAAAAATCAGTATAAATTTGACTCCAAATAGGTTTTTTGGCAGCTACTGCTGCTATGTACCAAGGGCGAACTCGCGGGTCGTAAATATCGGGTGAAATTTCCACTAATTGAACGCGGTTTCCCTGAGAGTCAGCAGTATATCGAGCTAATTTATTGCCAGTAGAGCTGTCAGCAGCAGATATCAAAGTCCGGTCTTTAGTGCGGATTGCTCCCGAGTGGTCTCCATTTTCTGTAGCTGTGTAAATGATGCTGATCGAATCAAAATATTGAATTTGTTCGAGGAAATGAAGTTCTAGTTTTTGTTTTTCTTCTAGGTTCAACTGCCCCAATTTTATACCTTGAACGTTCAGGTGATTGACAATGTGGGGAATTGACATATAATTTTCAATGCGGTCTTTGATGCGATCGCTAATTTCTCCCCGCAACTGAGCGGCAACATCGTTGACCGCCCGCTGACCGTTTTGGAACGACAGCCAACCTACAACTCCTACGATGCCGACAATTTGCACTAAAAAAGGAACCACGAACACCGTTTGTAATGGAGCTTTGCCGATAATTTTGGTAGCAAAGCGATTGAGCGGTTTAGGAAACATATTCATCTTAAGAGGAATTGGGAATTGGGAATGGGGAATTGGGCATTGGTAATTGTTTTGAGTTTTGATTAGAAATCATCTTCCCTTTGCCCTTCCTTTTCTCCTTCTGCTGTACTTTACTGACAACAGTACCGCCGATCAATTTAGGAATGAGAATTAAATAACTTGCATTTTTTGTAGGTTGGGTTGAGGAACGAAACCCAACCCCACGCTTGATTGTTGGGCGGAGTGAAACGGAGGGTTCGTGCCTCAACCCAACCTACGGAAGTTATTTAATCCACGCTCCTTATATCAAAATAGCGTATTTCTACTCAGAGTTTTTTTCGTAACTACTGATACAGATCGTTGGGCGCGATCGACCTAACTCGAAATCATCTGATATATTGCATCATTCTCAATAAGTCTTGGACGGGCGGGCTAGAAGAGCAACGGCCCACAATCAAACTCACTCTTGGCTTCACAGGCCCGAAAAGCCTGTTAAGGAATGAGAATTAAATAACTTACACTCTTGAAAGTGGGGAGTAGGGGTTGGGCTATAAGAGCCCGCCCTTTTTGGACGGGCTATAAGAGCCCATCCCACCATAACAATTAAAATTGTAAGTTATTTAATTCGCGATCCTAAGTATTGGACGGGCGGGCTAGAAGAGCAACGGCCCACAATCAAACTCACTCTTGGCTTCACAGGCCCGAAAAGCCTGT
This sequence comes from Microcoleus sp. N3A4, assembly GCF_036701805.1. Taxonomy (NCBI): domain Bacteria; kingdom Bacillati; phylum Cyanobacteriota; class Cyanophyceae; order Oscillatoriales; family Microcoleaceae; genus Microcoleus; species Microcoleus sp. N3A4. The sequence continues at coordinate 14,037 of NZ_JAUBRJ010000023.1, read as the reverse complement.
TAAACGAGGATCGTGCAACATTTCAGTTTGAACTCACATCTTGCACCATTCTCAAGAACAGGCTTTCCGGCCTGTTCCACAACAAGTACATTTTCTTGTGGGGTGGGCATCCTGCCCGCCCAGAGAAGGGTTATTGAGAATGGTGCAACATCTCAGTTTGAACAAACAGTAGCTAACGAGCACTCCGCCCAAAAACCTGCAATTACCTGCGATTCAACTCCATCCTTTCGCCGTAACGCAACAGCATATCCAAACTCTCCAAGCGATTTTGCCAAGTTTGAACTTGATAGCTATTTTCTGCCGAATGCAAGCGCATCGAAGATTGAAATTGAGATTGAAAACCCCCCAACAATCTTTTAGCAGTTGCTAAACTTTCCGTAGAAGGATTTGCCGCCAATTTGCTCAAAGCTTGCGCCAATTCATCCGATCGACTTTGCAAAACTTTCAGTTCAGATTCCGACACCCGCAACTGATTGTTAGCCAACAAAAAACTCCATTCCTGTTTGAGAGCAGTATAGCGCGAAGCTGCGGCCGCAAACGGCTGCCGGTAAGGAATCGGCTCCGCAGCAGAAGCGGAACGCACCGGCCGGCCTTGAGTGCGGTTGAAAAACCCCTGCATCCCGCTGCTGATACTTTCCACCGCAAAAATAGCATAGCCCCCAGTCGGCAAATCGCGCAAAGCTTGAATTTGGTCGATCGCCACAACTTCCGGGAGAGTCAACAACTTAACCGACGGAGAAATCAAAGCCGAACCCAGAATTTGTTCCTTTACCAGCGGTTCGGTGATGCGCTGAAGTCGGTTCGTATCCAAAGCATAAGTCATCGGCACAATCAAATCTACAATTCCCTGACGAGCCCAAACTTCCCAATTTTGCTGAATTTTGTAAATCCGCTGACTTTCCGGGTGCGGAAACACCGCCACCGACAGAATTGTGCGCGGATAATTTTGCCGCAAAAGCTGAGAAACTTCAGCTACAAAAGTATTAATTTGATTAGTTTTAAACTCAACCCACTGCCGCCACAAACTGCCGGAACCAGGCGAAATATTCACCGGATCTGCACCAGTCAACTGCTTAAATTGCTGCCTCGCCGCAATACCGTAACCGTAAGTAAAACCCGCATTGTCATCTTGAAAAGGATAGCGAATATAGTCTAATTGCACCCCATCTACTTTGTAGTTGTTGGCAATTTCGCTGACAATTCGCAGCAAATAACTGCGCGCTTCCGGGTTCGCCGGATCGAGATAAAATTTACCATCGTTAGGATGTTGCGTGCGTCCTTTATTGTCAATATTTGCCCAATCTGGATGAGCGGCAAGCACCGGCCCTGGATAAGCACTAGGCTTGCCAATTAAAGTATTGTGGCGCTTATTTCCTGTGGCAAAAATCCACACCCAAGCGTGCAGTTCCATGCCTCGCTCGTGAGCCAATTTAACCGCAGATTCCAGCGGGTCCCAGCCAACTGTGAGGGGGTTTTGTTGCGGTGCAACTTGACTGGGATAAATTGTATATCCGGCATTCAAAGTTTCAAAGAAAACGGTATTGATACCGGCGGTGGCTAGCCGATCGAACACTGCCGCTAAACCCTGTTCCGATCGCGCTGCGACGATCGTCCCGCGATCGAGCCAAACCGCCCGAATTTCCGCCCCAACGCGCTGCCCTTCCTGGGGATAATTTTGCCACAGCAACTGCCGCGCCTGCACCCACTGCTGTCTGGCCTCCGCGTAGTTTTGCTCTTGCAGGAGTTGGTCGAAAGTTTGCAAAACCTGCCGCGCTTGGGCGATCGCCCGCGCCCTGATTCCTTGCAGAACAGGCGGGCGGCTGGCCGTCGGGCCGCCGGCACTGTTGCTTGCCGCCACCAGTTGAGGGGGGGTAGCAGCATTGAGATTAACAGGCGTATTAGCTGAATTAGCTGCTGTCATGGCGCTTTCAAACCTACCGAGGAGGTTTGTCAGTTCTTGGCGCATCAAGTACGCTTCAATGCTGACGATCGGCTTATTGGAATTTGCCTGCACGTCCAAACCCGCCGGCGCCGACTGATCCGAAGGGTCTGTAAAAGTTGCAGGTACCGGATCGGGAAGCGAGGGAGAGGGAGAGGGAGAAAGTCGGCTCAGGGGGGTACTGCGCGGCGAACTAGGCACGTTTCTAGTGACTCTGGAGGGGGGATTTGGCAATGGGGGGGCGGTCGCTGTTGGTGGCGCAGCAGGTGGCGCAGCGATTGTGCCTCCCCAGCGGGCGATCGAGGCTTGCAGCCAAGCCTTGTCTACATTTGCCGAACCGTCGCTACCCCAGCGCCAGCCGAGATAGGTAGCGCGATCGGTGGCGATGGCTGCGGAGGAACCGGAACTATCTTTCCAAGTAGCGACAGTTTGACTGTTCGCGTCGGCGGGAATCAAGACACCGCCTTGGACTGAGGCATTTTGTTGTGCTGCAGGCACCCAATTGCTAGAAGTAGTGCAAGCCAGATCCCGACAGCGCGTGCGGGGTAGTGGCGCCGCCGGCTGGGTTAACGGAAAAGCCCAATAGGCCCCGAGGAGCGATCGCAAAGATTGGCGCACCAAGGCCGGGGAACTGCGGCCGACTGGGCCCGAAGCAATCAAGCGGCCGCCCTGGGATGCCCAAGCTTGTAAAACTTTAAGTTGCGCCGGAGTCAAAGTTTCTATGTTGGGCAAAAACAGCACGTTAACGCCTGCTAAATCCGCCAAATTTTTGATTTCTTCGAGATTGATTGGTTTGTAAGCAATGCCACTTTCCCAGAGGCGCGTGGTAATCTTCACCCAGTCGGGAGAATTCTCGGAACTGCGAACAACGCCCAAAACTACTTCTGCGAAACTCGGAGAGGGAAATAGGATAAAGAGATTGAGTAATGTACTCGCTAGAGTTCCAATTAAGACTCTTTGCAAGAAAGTGAAAAAGCGAATTTTTTGACCCTGAGAGCAGACATCAGGCATTTGATGAGACTTTTTGATTTGTTGCATAAATATGAGAATTAGCCACCACACCGCTATAGAAAAATTTAATAACAATTAAGAGCGATCGAGCGATTTTAGATTTGGGATTTTGGATTTAAATCTTGGTCTATTCCTCATGACAGTGGACAGGTGACTGTTTGGACATTTGAACAATACCGATGCAACCGGAAACGATTTTAGATTAAAACCTGGGTGCATTTGGGTTGAAAAACCCCAAATACAATTTAGATGCCGCACAGCTTACAGCCAACAGTCAACAGTCAACAGTCAACAGCCAACTGTCAACAGCCAACAGCCAACAGCCAACTGTCAACTGTCAACACTTTTCTAACTTGCAGCTTCATTAACCGGGAATCTATCGATTAACTGCATCGCCCGACAAGCATTCCTCCGCAAAGCATCCGAAACGTGAGGAACATGAGGAATCTGAGACAAGAAATCCAAAGTCCGGCGCAAAATCCGCACCACATCCCCTTCATCCAAACTCGTATGGCTAATCAGTTCCAGCCATTCAACGCCAAGAGCCCACTGTTCGACCAAAGTCACTAAATCCCGTTCCAGCCAAATCGGGATCGCAGCTTCGTGGCGGTACTGCACTTGAAACAATCGGCGGCGCAGGCCTTTTTGCAGATTGTCCAAAGGTGCCAAAACTTCCGGCGACAGCGAGTAGTGAGTCCAACTGTCCGGCCTAGAAACTTCTGTAACTAAGGCGGCGCAAGCAGCAGCGAGGTGGTGGGGGTCGAGTTCGTCAAACTCCGCAGACATCAGGGACAAACCCAGCCACAGTTCGTTATCGCCGCGAATGGCGGCGCAAGCTTGGCCCAAGATTGTGGGCACCAACCTGTCGGAGGAGTCATCTCGGTTTCCAGTTGCCGAAACTACTCTTTCCAAGCAGCCGAAATTGAGCAAGATGTCAATTAAATTGAGAAATTGCTCCCAGTAGCGAGCTCGCTGCTTTTCTAACTCTTGTTCGCTTTTACGGATTTCTTTTTTCAATTCTTCCCGGCGGCGCTGGCGTTTGAGCAAGGTAGCGGGATTGCCCCATTCTAGAACCGGGTGAATTTCTAGTTTAGCTTCTAGGGCTGCAATTTTTTGCTGTTGCTCGATCGCCTCTGGGCTCGGTTCCGGTGCGGGCAATTGTGGGATTAACTGAGCAATTGAAGCAGTTTCTTCAGTTCCCATGCGGCACTGGCCTAGTCTCAGGGGCATTTCTGAGGGCGGGTTCAAGGTATCTGCGACGCTCGATCGGGGTAATTCGGCGTGCAGGGTAGCCACATCGCTAATGGCGACGACATACCAGCGGTTGTCTTTGCCCAAGCACACCAAATTTGGTGCTTGGCCCGAACCTGCGGTTTTGGCAACCAATACGGCGGGTACAGGAGTTGTGTGCGATCGTTTAGCTGTCGGAACGTGCTTGCCTTTGAGGCTCAGAACCGTGCCGAGCACTGCAAAAGCCACAGCTACGGACATCTCCTTAAATCTGGCTTCTTCAGCTTGCTGCAAGAGAATTTTGAGCAAACGTTTGTCTTCTTTGAGTCTTGCCTGCAATTTTTCGTAATGGGCGAGGTGTTTTTCCAGGGTGGAGACATTGCCTCCCGCCGCCAGGGACTCTTCCAGCACCGCCAATTCTGTTTGCAACCGGTCTAATTCCGATTGCTGCGGCTGCAAGTACAAGGTAGACAGGTATTGACCGAAACTCCGTTCTACCAACTCTTGAGCTTCATCGATCGTGTGAGTTTGCAGCAAATTCAGCACCATGCCGTAGCTGGGCGTAAACTGACTGGCGAGGGGGTCGGCTTTGGCTGTTGCCAAATAAGAGGCTTCTTTTGCGCCTTCAAAGCGCGTCTGCACTGCGACCACGTGCCCCAGCTCGTCCATCCCCCGCCGACCCGCCCGACCGGCCATTTGCAGGAATTCTGAAGCGTTTAGCAGTCTGTGTCCCTTGTCCGTGCGCTTAGACAGGGTGGAAATGACTGTGGTGCGGGCGGGCATATTAATCCCGGCTGCTAGGGTTTCGGTGGCAAATACGACTTTAATCAAACCTCTGCCAAAGAGTTCTTCTACTAAGCCTTTCCAAGCGGGCAAAATGCCTGCGTGGTGGGCGGCGATGCCTTTTAAAAGTGCTTCTTTTTGACCGAAACGTTCTGCTTCTGGGTTCCGCTGTAAAAAATCGTCAATAATGCGTTTGAGTTCGGCTGTTTCGGCTTCGTTAACTAGGGAGAAATTGCCGACTTCTGCGACTGCTTGGTCGCACCCGCGGCGGCTGAAGATGAAGTAAATTGCTGGTAGCATATCTCGATCGTCCAACCGGGACAAAACATCGGTCAAACTCGGAGTGGGGATGCTGCCTCTTTCTACTTTTTGCTGCTTCTTTTTGGGGATGAGGCGCAGATTGGCTCTTTTGCCGGTCTCATCTAGCAGCGGGAATATCCCTTTTTGATTGGCGAAGTGGAATTGCAGCGGCACTGGTCGAAAGTCTGAGTAGACGAGCTCTGTGGGCCCGTGGACTTTGTTAATCCAGTCTGTGAGTTGCCCGCTATTGGCCACGGTTGCTGAGAGGGCGAGCAGTTGAATTTCGCTGGAACAGTAGATGATCGATTCTTCCCAGACGGTACCGCGCTGGCGATCGTTCATGTAGTGACACTCGTCGAGCACCACGGTTTCGACTCCGGTGAGGGAAGTACCGACTGCTCCGATCGGCGTACCGTAGAGCATATTCCGAAATATTTCCGTAGTCATCACCAAAATCGGCGCATCTCGATTGACGGAGATGTCGCCCGTCAGCAAACCTACGTTGTCGTCTCCAAATTGATTGCGGAAGTCGCGCAGCTTTTGGTTGGAGAGAGCTTTGAGGGGAGTGGTGTAGAAGACGCGCCGCCCCCGGTCGAGTGCTTGATGGATGGCGTATTCGCCGATTAAAGTTTTCCCCGAGCCTGTGGGAGCGCACACGACAACGGATTTACCTGCATCGAGGGCGGCGATCGCCTCTCTCTGAAAGTTATCTAGCTCGAATGGAAAAATGGTCTTCAGATCCAGCTCTGAGCGGTTCTGGGAATCGTTGGGCACAAGAATTATTATGAGGTTTCAGGGTAATTATGCTGAAATATTGCTGAAAGCAAGTCAGCAGAGGACTGTACTGATTTTAGACCTTCTTGACACTCCCCACGGCTAGAAGCCGGGGGATTCTTGCTTCACAGGGATTCCAATGAATTTACCCTCAGCAAGCATCTTCACCGTATGCCCTACGGCTGCCAGTCCTCTAATTAAAACTACTTGAGCGGAGGCTACATCTCTATCTGTTATATACCCGCAGCTTGAACAACTGTGAGTGCGTTCTGATAGGTCTTTTTTGCCTGTTTCTGTACCGCAATTTGGACAAATTTGACTGGTTTTTCTGGCATCTACTTTTTGAAAGTACACACCACGTTTAAAACAAGTTTGTTCGAGAATGTTGAAGAATTGACCAAAACCAGCATCTAAACAATGCTTGCCCAAGATTCCTCTCGATAACCCGACCAGATTTAAATTCTCGACAAAAACCATCCCTGCATCATTGCAGATTTTGTGTGATAGCTTGCGATGCCAGTCTTTTCGGCAGTTGGCTACGTACTCGTGCAGCAGTGCCACTTTTTTCTGAGCTTTCTGCCAATTATTTGAGCCTATGCGTTTTCTACTGACACTCTGTTGCAGTAATTTAACCTTGCGTTCTGCATCAATAAAAAACTTTGGACGTTTAATTAGAAGCCCATCCGAAGTTGCAATAAAATTAGTCAAGCCAACATCAAGCCCCACTGGGTTTCCATGTGGAATGATATCGGGGATTGAAACGTCCCATTGCAAAGCTAGCATTGCATACCAGCCAGAAACACGCTTAACTACGCGCACTTGTTTTAGTATGGCATCACTTGGTATTTCGCGACTTGGGCGAAACTGCACCCAGCCAATCTTAGGTAGTTTAACAGCACTATTTTTGATAGGTTCTACTCCCATCTGAGGAAATACAATCATAGCGCATCTTCCCAACTTTTTTGAAGCGAGGAAATCCGTGTTTTTGTTCCCACATATTTACAAATGCGCGTTCAAGCCGTTTAAGAGTTTGTTGCAGAACGTGCACTTGAACTGCTTTGAGTGCTGGTATAGTTGCTCTAGCTTGAGTTAAACCCTTACACTGACTGGCGTAGGTCGGTCTGGTTCGATCGGCGGGAATTAGATATTCAGCGCGAATTGAGCAAGTGTTAATTTGACAGCTACGAGATTTAAACCAATCTTTACGCTCTGCCAGTGCCCAGTTGTATACACGACGGCATTGTTCTAGCCAATCTTCAAAGATTGTTACTTGTGCTACTGTGGGCTTAAGTTTGAATTCGTAGGTCAGATTGAACACTTACTTTACCTCCTCGACCTATTCTACTCTTTTCTTGAGTTATCGACTGAACGTTTTTTCAAGAAATACAAGAGAACACGAGCTAAATATTCAAGGCGGTTGAAACCGCTACCGACTTATCCCCACGTAAGACAGCCGGGGGCTTGTGTCTCGCTTTTCGGTCAAATATCAGCCGGAACTCAATTAATTGTAGCCTTGGATAGAACTCAATGAAAAAAATATAATGTCCAATACGCTTGGGTTAATGTTTTTTTGTCCGAAGAGAGCTTTGGGCGAAGCATAAGCCCTTCGCGCAGGCGCCTTCTCCGTATCTATTTTTCACAGGGTTTTGTCTCCATGAGTGTCCGATCCCAAGCGTATTGATATAATGTCTTAACGATCGGCGCCATTTACCAAAAAAGAGCTTTCCCCATATTTTGGACATTGTTAGATAAAAAAGGGGCTTCTAACTTAGCCTCCAGGTGCGTCGCCATCTACAATTCTAAAAAAGAGCGACTTTTCGAGCAGCGACGCACCTTACAAACAGGGTTCAGGAAACAAACTTAACACTCATGATTGTTGCTTTCTGGAGGCGAGAATTGGTATTAATCGCTGTTAACGAATGTCAGAAGTGGGTAGAGTCTATGCTGAGTTTTGTTCGCAATAAAAAGTTATTTTATCAGAGGGGAATGAGGGCGATAAAGCTTAGAGGGCAACAGCTTTAACCTCATTGTCGCCCCCTGAAGGTTAAGAACGATCGCCCTCAACCAGGCGATCGCATCCTTAAGTTGACACGACGAAAGGCACGGTGCGGTGTCCCTGCTTCATAAACCTGGGATACGCTGTATTTAACCAGCCACAAAATTAAGCTTCCACAGCTATCTTTTGTTCCGAAGCCTCCGGCGAATTCGCTTCACTTGGCGGCACAACTTGCCAGAACTTCGGCAAATATTCCGACCAATTTGCCAAAATCTTCTCGGCTTTTTTGCTGTTAGTTCGATCGCGCTGCATCTCAATCAACTCCTTCAATTGCAACTCACCAGCGGCCGTACAAACCCGCTGCATCTTCACAATCTCCCCGTTGACGTGAGCCGGGAAAGTCCCGTCTTCATCGAGGAAATAAGCCAAACCGCCAGTCATTCCAGCGCCGACATTCCGGCCGACTTTGCCTAACACGACGATCGCGCCGCCAGTCATGTACTCGCAGCAGTGATCGCCCGCACCTTCAATGACTGCTTTCGCCATCGAATTTCGCACCGCAAACCGTTCGCCAGCTTTACCCGCAGCCAACAGAATTCCGCCCGTCGCACCGTACAAACAAGTGTTGCCGACGATCGCATTTTCGGAAGCATCGTAAGTCGCACCAGCCGGCGGTGCGATCGCGATTTCGCCGCCGTGCATTCCTTTACCAACATAGTCGTTGGCTTGGCCTGACAGTACCAGCGTCATCCCCGGCAAATTGAACGCGCCGAAGCTTTGGCCCGCGCTACCAGTGCAGTTGAGGGTGATTTGACCGCTAAAGCCGGTGTTGCCGTGTTGCTGTGCGATCGCACCTGCCAAACGCGCGCCTACAGTGCGATCGGTATTCACCAATTTTACACTCTTGCTAACAGTGCCGTGATTCGCGATCGCACTTTGAATCTCAGCATCCGCGAGCAAATCATCGTCTAACACTGGCCCGTTGGTGTGTACGCCGCCGTGCACCGAGAAAGATCGATCGCTCTTAGTATCCGGTAACTTGGTCAAACAATCCAAATTAATCGCTTGGGTTTTAGTCAGGTGCACTCCTTCGCGCATTTTCAGCAAATCCGCGCGGCCGATGATATCTGCGATCGACTTATAACCCAATTTCGCCAGCAAACTCCGCACTTCTTGTGCTACGAAATAGAAGAAATTAACAACGTGTTCCGGCGTACCGGGGAACCGTTTCCGCAAGTGTTCTTGTTGAGTTGTCACCCCCACCGGACAACTATTCATGTGGCAAACCCGAGCCATAATGCAGCCTTCTGCAATCATTGCCACCGTGCCGAAACCGTACTCTTCGCCGCCCATCAAAGCGCCTACAATCACGTCCCAGCCGCTTTTGAAGCCACCGTCAACGCGGAGTAAAACTCGATCGCGCAATTTATTTTCCATCAGCACCCGGTGAACTTCGGTCAATCCGAGTTCCCACGGAGAACCTGCGTGCTTAATCGAACTAAGTGGCGAAGCACCGGTGCCGCCGTCGTGACCGGAAATTTGAATCACATCAGCATTTGCCTTGGCGACACCGGCGGCTACAGTCCCGATGCCGACTTCCGACACCAACTTCACCGAAACTCCTGCTTTCGGATTGATTTGGTGCAAGTCAAAAATCAACTGCGCCAAATCCTCGATCGAATAAATGTCGTGGTGAGGAGGAGGAGAAATCAGCGTGACACCCGGTTTCGATCGGCGCAAATAAGCAATATACTCGCTCACTTTCGGCCCCGGCAATTGACCGCCTTCACCCGGTTTCGCACCTTGTGCGATTTTAATTTCTATTTGTTGGGCGTTCATCAGGTACTCAGGAGTCACCCCGAAACGTCCGGAAGCTACTTGTTTGATGGATGAAGAAGCTGTATCGCCGTTCTGCAAACCTTTTAAGTGAGGTAGCGTTTGTGAGAAACCGGCCGCGCTCACATCGTTTAGCACTTTGTAGCGCACCGGGTCTTCGCCACCTTCGCCGGAGTTGGATTTGCCGCCGATGCGGTTCATCGCGATCGCGAGAGTTTCGTGGGCTTCCGGCGACAAAGCGCCGAGGGACATTCCGCCGGTGGCGAACCGCTTGACAATATCTGCTACAGATTCTACTTCTTCGACAGGAATGGAAGGGCGATCGCTCTGGAAATCCAGCAAATCCCGCAAAGCCGTTACCGGGCGGTTTTCAAGCTGTTTCTTGTAAACCTCGTAATGGTCGTAAGCCGTTTCAGAATTTTTGGAACCAATTGGTTCCATTTTTGCTTGGGCCCCGTTGCCATTACTGTTAGTTTGAGCCTTAAAAGTAGTCACAGCCTTGTGCAAAGCCTTCGCCATTTCCGGGCTGTTCATGTGATATTCACCGCCCCGGCGGTACTGCACGAAGCCGTAATTTTCCAGCTTTTTCAGAATCAATTCTGGGAAAGCCTGACTGTGGAAAGACATTACCTCGTTAGCCAGTTCCGCCACACTCAAACCGCCGATCCGAGAAACCGTGCCTTTGAAACCCAAATCGAGCAGATCGCCGCCAATGCCGATCGCCTCAAAGATTTGCCCTCCTTGATAGCTAGACAACAGCGAAATCCCCATTTTCGACATAATCTTCAGCAAGCCGTTTTCCACCGCTGTGCGGTATCTAGCTTGAGCCTGCGTCACGGTAATATTGGGAACTTTGCCGTGCTGCATCAAGTTTTGAGTCTTGGCGTCAGACCACCAGGCGCGCACGCTTTCCAATGCCAGGTAAGGGCAAACAGCCACCGCCCCGTAACCGAGCAAACAAGCGAAGTGGTGAGTGCTCCAGCACTGGGCGGTATCCACAACCAGCGAAGTTTGCATCCGCAGGCCGACGCTAATTAAGTGGTGGTGAACCGCGCCAACTGCCAGGAATGGCGGAATGTAAGTACATTCTGCACTCAATCCACCCGAAGATACATTGCCTTCTTTCTTCAAAAGTCGATCGCTCAAAATCAGAATCCTCGAACCCTCGCGCACCGAAGCAGCCGCCTCTTGACAAAGTTGCTCGACTGCGCTTTTCAAACCGCCAGGCCCGGCAGAAATTTTGTAAAGCGTTGACAATTCGGTAGCTGGGAAAGACTTTTGCTCTTTCAAGAAAGACAGTTCAGCGTCGTTGAGTACGGGGGAATCAATTTTCAGCCGCTTGGCATTTTCCGGCACTGCTTGCAGTAAATTGCCCCGCAGACCCACACTCATCGTCAGCGACATCACCATCCCCTCGCGCAGGGGGTCGATCGGCGGATTTGTCACTTGAGCGAACCGCTGTTTGAAATAGTTGTACAGCAACTGAGGCTTTTCTGACAGCACAGCTAAGGGAACGTCGTCGCCCATGCAGAAAGTCGGTTCTTTCCCAGAACTCGCCATCTCGACGATCACCATGTCCAAATCTTCGGCCGTGTAGCCGAAAGCAGTTTGGGTTGCTAACAGGGTTTGCGAGTCGAGGGTTGCGGTTTCGGCAAAAGGCTGCGGCTGCAAGATTTCGCGGTTTTGTTTCAGCCATTCGCCGTAGGGGTGCCGCTTAGCAATTCGCTGTTTGAGTTGCCAATTTTTGAGAATTTCGTTGGTTTGCAGGTCAACTGCAATCATTTGTCCGGGCCCCAAACGCCCTTTTTCGACAATATCTGCTTCGGGAATATCGACAACTCCGGCTTCGGAAGCCACAATTACCAAACCGTCTTTAGTAATGCAGTAGCGGGCCGGCCGCAAACCGTTGCGATCGAGCGTAGCACCTACTTGTTTGCCGTCGCTAAACACCAGCAGTGCCGGGCCGTCCCAAGGTTCTTGAATGCCGCTGTAATATTCGTAAAAATCGACAATTTCTGGATAGGTCGCCAAATCCGGCTGATTTTTGTAGGCTTCGGGCACCATAATTGTCAGGGATTCTAGGGGGGTGCGGCCGGAATGCACCAACAATTCCATCACGTTGTCCAAGTTTGCCGAATCGCTGCTTTCGGATTTGACAATTGGGTTGAACGTGTCGATGTCAGCTTGACTCCAATTCGGGTGAGATAAATTGGCTTGCCGCGCCTTCATCCAGGTAATGTTGCCCAAGAGCGTGTTAATTTCGCCGTTGTGTCCCAGCAAGCGCATGGGCTGGGCTAAGTGCCAGCGGGGCATGGTGTTGGTGCTGAAGCGCCGGTGATAGACGGCAAAGGAGCTTTTATAAGCGGGATTTTTCAGGTCTTGGTAAAATTCTCCCAGTACGGCCGATCGCACCATGCCTTTATAGACGATCGTGCGGCAGGAGAAAGAGCAAGTATAAAATTCTCGGCGGGTGAAGTTGGGGCGATTTGACAGGGCGTGTCCGATCGTGCGGCGGGCCAGAAATAGCTGTCTTTCGAGTTCGTCTCCGGCTAAGTGCGGTGAACTGACTATTACTTGTTCGATTTGAGGTTGATGTTCTAGCGCTTGCTCGCCCAAAACGGACGGTACAATGGGAACTTGGCGCCACCCCAAAAGCTTCAGCCCGCGATCGGTCAGAACTTGCTCAACCACCTGCCGCGCTATAGTCGCTTGAAATTTATCTTGAGACAAAAACAGCATTCCCACGCCGCAGTTTTCCCGTGGGGGAGGCACAATTCCCTGTTCGGCAAACCAAGCATCCAGCAATTCCCAAGGAATCGCGGTCATCAAACCCGCACCGTCACCGGAATCTTGGTCGGCGCTGCAACCGCCGCGGTGTTCCAGACAAGTTAAGGCTGGCAGAGCTTTTTGAATTAAGGAGTGAGTAGCTGCACCGTTTTGGTTGGCAATAAAACCCACACCGCAGGCATCTCTTTCTTCCACTAACCAGCTTTGGCCGGCATAGGGAGTTCCTCGCTGAGTCTGATGCACGTTTCTGTTTGGATCGATCGTGTTACCCATGTTGATTGAATGTTATTTCCGTGATTGTGTGGTTGATGCGTTTTTATAGCTCGGAGATAGAAAACTGCCGAGCGGTGGGAGCCGAGTAAACTTTAAGACAGCACGTTGGAAGCTGATTCGATTAAAAATTTACGTCGATGCGGCCTGTACTTAGCAATTAAACCCTGTTTGCAGATTTTAAATTATCTCGCTCGAATCGCCTTGGATATGTCTCCTAGAATACCCTGCTGTTAAAAAGCAGTGATTCTTTGGGAAATCGCCCCCCTGCAAATAGATACATTGCTGGCGATTCCCTACGGGATAGCTGCGCCGCGCGGGCTTTTTGGGTGTTTTTTTCCTGAGTCCGCAAGGGTAGCCTTGCAGCGAACACGGGTAGATAGTAAATCTAGCTTTATTTTGTTGGCTGCGCTGTTGAGTTGGTTTCGTCAGCGCCCGCAGACACAAAACCCACCTACCCGGTCAGTCGGTAGGTGCAATGTAGCAGCGCGGTTCACAACTCGTGAAACCTGTCTTATTGTGCAGTCAACTCTCGTGCCGCGAACATCAATTGTATCAAGAAACTGATAAATTTTCACCAATTACAGTCAGAGTTTGCGCGCAAGTCTTGTAAGCGATCGTCCAGAACCCAGGCTAAGATGCCTGGCCGAAAAAGGTTGACAGTTGTTTATAACCCTAATTTGTGTTTTTTGACCCACAAACATTTGTAACTCATCAATCAAGGCTATTTTAAGGATTTCTGACACATTGTGGAGTAACTGGTAGAGCCAGCGCAGCCTTTTTGAATCAAGAATCTCAGTTTATTTAGGGCAGAGAGTGTCAAAAATCATCCCATAATTATGCCACGCCTGTTAATTAGCTTTTTAAGTTCCTCTTCCCTGAACTGCTGTCGTTCGATCGGCTAAAGCTAAGTCATTTTCTACTTAGTCTCTACTGCCGTATCAACAGCGATCGCATAAAAAATTCAAGTCTTGTTTTTTAATCGCTCTTTCATCATTCGCTCTCCCAAATATGTTAAGAAAAATGTAATTCACTGAATACCACATCAGAGCGAGCGAAAATAGTAGATATCAACTCTAAGAAACTTCTGGCTTGACAGAGGCAGTAGGAA